>JASHSN010000457.1 GCA_030038695.1 Nitrososphaeraceae archaeon | reverse complement strand
TTACAAGTATGTTTTATTTAAAAACTACTAAATAAGTTAGAAGACGACGCTGATGTGATTCTAAACCAATCTACGGTCTTACCAAAACAAGTGTGGACTGAAGACAGCAGCGACATTTAGTGTCTTATGAAGTAATTCCTTTGACTAGAATTGTCGAGAATCGACCAATATGGAGCTAAGTGCATATCGCGATGACCATGGCCAATGCCAAAAAGAAGGTAGTTAGATTCCAAATCTCTGGTATGTCTTATCGAATCTCCAGGTTGCCAATGGTGTTTAATAGCAGTCATTACCAAGATTTATACAACACATACCTGACAGCTCGGTATGTCTACAAAAAAATAAGACAATCGACAGGGAAATCTTATGCAGGCAGTTGAAGCCGAATGTCTGCTATGCAAAGAAAAAGAGTATCATATGTTCAGAGTAGTCGATAAGCATTACTTTCTCTATAACACGCATTATGCCAAATATAACGATGCGACATACAAGATACGTACCCATTAAGATGTCATTCTAAAGATTCACCGGGTCACAACGGCAACAATGCAATAAACTCTACCAGACTTGACTGCTCGTGGATAGGTAGATTGGCTTTTCTTCAATGGCAGCTCTTTGTTTTACAGCACGGACGTCTTAACTCAACCTCCTATCTTATCAGGCTTTTCCTAAGGTTCTGTCCTCTTTCTCCAACAATCTAGGCAGAAAATACCTTCATCGTGATATATGTCTACTTTAGGCTCGCCACAAACATCGCATGTGGGAACGTTATAAACAAGGGGTAATCTAAAAATTTTATATTTACTAGAAGTATCATCCATTATAATGAAAACATGCGAAACCACATATGAAACGTCGGAGTCGTGAAAAATTTACCCCAGTTGACGAGACAAGACCACTACTGAGTTAAGACCAATGAAATAATGGTGAGATCACTCACTTTATACAGTGGGATTCAAATCAGGACGCCTCCTTTCCCTAAGTCCTGTTTTTTTATCGTAATTTCCATAGCTAATGAAATTCACAGCATGACGGTTTGCGGTCGCTTTTAAATGCATACTGATCGAACCCATAGATGTAAATTCTTTGTTACAATAGATACATTTAGCATGAACTCTCAATTTGTCAGAATTTGCCTCAAAGGATGGTTCATTCATCATAAGTATTTACTAAGACTCGAATATGTACTTCATAAAGATATGCAAATCTTATTACTCATTCATAAACTGTATTTTCTTATATTCGAATTTATCTATTTAGTGACTTTTGGGTAGCAATAGACTTGCAGCATCATTAACAATACAGTGTATCACAAGTAATACAACTATCTACCTAACTAACTTAACGCGTCGCACTTATTATGGCAGTCTAATTTAATGCTCTTCACATGTATAACACGGCTTATAGAAGTCAGAACATAACGTCATTATGTCATGACAACGAGGACATTCAATATCTTTGTCGATTACCAAGTTATTGTTATTTTCTTCCTTTGGCGTGATGAGCCTGTTGTCCTTACTGGTCTCCTCTTGCTCCTGTGCTAGTAATCTATTACTGTTTCTCCTTTTGCTCATCCTTACATGTATAAACCGCGGTTTCTAATATAGGATGAAATACTGGCTGGGGAGGGAGTGGTCATATATTTTTATGGGTATGTAGGCTATATCTAACCTTATATCTCGAAGACATCAGGTGTCAAATAGAGTATAGTTGAATCAAGATATTGTAAAAATGATATTGATGCGCGGACAGACTTAAGCATCAACCTGTCCGTCAACAGAACAGGCCATCTGCTATGATAGAAGAAGAATGTTAGGTTCGTTCTGCGGTAAAAAAATGAATAGAATAGTGAAATGGTAAAATGGATATTTCGATGGCTCAAATTGTGGTCCTGTTACGCATCCTTGACATGAGAAAGAATGGAGTGTATTTAGATGGTAGCAATACTACGAACAGAATTCTGGATGTCTTGGAACATCCCGAATAATACGCAGTCACGATTTAGACGTCTCCACCTTCCTAAATATTCTAGAGAGAGCAATCCTGCAGATATCCGCTAAGGTCTGCCCGAACTTAGCAGATAATGATTCAATGTCGGCCTACGAATTCAGATATAAATTTTATGGCAACAGCTATAAGTGAAATAGAGAACATCTTACGCAGTAAACTCTCTTTTGCCTTAAGAGAGACTTTTGCGCCAATCTGACCCCCGACGACTGCACCCACGGATAGAGATGCGGCTTGAAAATAATCAGGATGTCCTAAAACCCCGTGAGTAACTGTGCCAACGAAGGAAGTAATCAGAAGTGCAAGCTGTGATGTTGGGCTTGCAGTGTTTAGTGACATGCCGAAGACGAGAACCATAAGTGGAACAAAGACTATCCCTCCTCCTATTCCGAAAAGACTTGAGATAATTCCAGCACCAAACGCTCCAGTATAGAACAATGTGAAAAGTTCCAACTTCCTATCATTCACGGTTGGTCGGTTTTGTTTTTCTTTTAATGAGCCACTGTAAGCAATATAAATGCCTGCAATCAATAGGAGTGACCCAAAATATAACTTGAATGACTCTATCGGTAACCAACTCGAGATGAAAGCGCCAATGATGGCTCCGGGAATTGCTACAGCAGCAGCTTTCACACCGACGTGATACTCTATTTTTTTTTGCCTGACATAGCTTATTGTCGAAGAAGCGCTGCCAAAGGTAACGGCAAAAAGGCTTGTGCTAGAAATCTGGGCCGGCGCAAATCCCATAACCGTTAAAGCTGGCGTCATTATTAATCCACCCCCAACTCCGATCATGGATCCTAAGGTGCCGGCCAACAATCCGACGACAATTAACACTAGTACGAAGGCGAATGTGTCAAGCAAAAAAACTTATAGTTTGAATACGAATATATGAATATCTCCTATATCAGCCACTGCGTTCAAACCATCTTGTTTTCCGGCTTGAAATCCTGTAAGGCATCGTGCAATTGGATAACCACCTGATTCTACACTATAAACGACTTAAAAAAATACGGCTACCAATCCCGCAATCATTCCTGCAGTCATTAGACGTTCTATTTTTTTATTCAATTTTTAAATCACCAAAAAACTCCCTGTACTTGTCGTTCAGCCTGGCTACATTGGAATGTACATATATATATTGTACCCCTAAGCCATATATTTATCGTTTTCGCCGCTAATAAAAATGTTCAGCTAACATACGGAACCTTGATTAGCTTCTGCCGCCAAATGCATAAAATATTACGAGGTCTTGCTTATTCCCATGGAACCGGTGGTGTTCCTTGTCTGATTTGATAAAGCTTTTCCATCTAGTTTGATAGAGCCATTGCCTTCAATAACATAATAGGCAATAGTGTCGGATAGATTAGCATTGGTTGGATTAGCATCGGATAGATTAGCATTCGTTAGATCTGCAGAAGGTTGACGCATAGTCCGTATTACATCTGCATGTTTATGTCCTGCAGCCACCACCATAGCATGCTAATGCTTGGTGCGTTGCTACTATGGGACCTGCAGCAAATAGTAACACACCTTTTTTGTGGTACTTAAACGCTTTTAACCGCTTTTTTTGGTTCAAGCTAGGGCGTTGATATTCCCGCTGCCGCACACACTCTGAGTCCTAGCTGCAGCACACACACAGGAAAGTAGCCTT
>JASHSN010000456.1 GCA_030038695.1 Nitrososphaeraceae archaeon | reverse complement strand
ACAGTGTTGTACTATTAGACTTGGATGTTTATGCACCAAGTCTTCAGTTGTATTTTGAGACGGATCCTAAGAAATGGATTAACGACTTTCTATTTGAAAAAGCTGAACTTGCGGAAGTGATTCTGGATTTTTCTCCATTGATAGAGAGTCGTAGCAGAATAAGTAATAGTGCAGAGAAAGCCAAAACCAAGCATGGTCAACTAAGGATTGGCTTTTGCAGTTCAAGGAAAGAAGAGATTTACAAACTGGAAGGGGGTTCTCAATCTCAACATACCTCAAAAATACATTTGCTAAGGAGATTTATACTGTTAAGGGAATTGCTCACATCTGAGTACAAGGCTGACTATATTATAATCGATACTAGTCCTGGTATAAGATATTGGTCTATTAATGCTCTTGCTGTTGCGGACACACTCCTCTTGACACTCAAAATGGGTGATCTGGACATTGCTGGTACGAGAAAAGTCGTTGCAGAAATTTATGATTCATTCACAAAATTTGGAACCAAGTCCTTCCTTTTGTGGAATAGAATAGCTGGCTACTGTCTTCCACATAATGTTTTAGATGATGCTACGACATACTCCTCTCCTCCTCTGAACACGACAAGCAAGAAAATTGAAATTGCCACCAATCAACCTGTATCAAAGCGTACATCTTCTCTTCTGATGGAGGAACAGCAAGCAGTCGAGATAACGATGGAGCATTTGTTGGCAAGCGAGACTGGCATGAAGGTAATCTCGGCTATCCCATGCTATTGTGATATACAATTCAGCAGGAAAGAATTCCTAACAGTCCTAGACCAACCAGAACATCCTTTTGCAAAGCAGATTGAGCAATTAGTTCATACTATTGAAACAATCTAGACGTGATTTTCAGATTTCCAGCTTCAGTACCTTTCATTCTAATATTCGATTGGATGCTTGACGGTGGTCAGGACAACCAAGAAGGTTGTCGTCTATGAATTTCAGGATAAGCTAGCGACAGATTAATAAGCCATTCAAGAAGAATGCACGGTATAACTTCATAATAATACTTTTATATCTGTCTAGTGCAGACATAGTCGACAAAGGATTTACGGCTGACTTGTTAAGTAAACTGATGACAATTACTTAATTTCCCGTGACTTTTGTGAGAACCAAAAACGGAAATTAAAATTGACAACAACATTTCAAGAGTTAGGAATGAGTGCTGAAATACTAAAAGCGCTCAAAGAACACAAATTTGATACACCTTTTCCTATACAAGAGGCAGCTATACCAATTATACTAAAGGGTAGGGATGTCATAGGCCAGGCTCATACCGGGACTGGTAAAACAGCTGCTTTTTCCTTACCGATCTTAAGCAAGATTAAGCGTAATGGTCCTATACAAGTGCTCATACTTGTGCCGACAAGAGAGTTGGCAGTGCAGGTGACTAACGAGATCAATAAATTTGTGCGGTACACAGGTATTAGAACTGTTTCTATATATGGTGGACAAAACATTGGTCTTCAGCATGATCTGTTAAGAAGAGGAGTCCAAATAGTAGTCGCAACACCCGGAAGACTCATCGATCATTTAAAACGTGGTTCTATTCAGCTAGATGAGGTGAAGTTCGTAGTCCTGGATGAGGCTGATAGGATGTTAGACATGGGCTTCATTGAAGATATAAAGTTCATCTTGTTTTACGTGAATGAAGATAGACAGACGTGTCTTTTCTCTGCAACGATGCCACCCGAAATCTTAAGATTGGCGCAAGACTACATGAAAGAACCTGAGGAGATTAGATTAAACGAGGAACTCAGCCTTAAAACTATTGATCAGTCTTATTTGATTGTTCATGAGGGAGAAAAGTTTAAGCACTTGTGTAACTTTATAAAGAATAGAGATAAGAAACAGACAATAGTTTTTGCCGCGACAAAACAGCGGACTCAGAGACTTGCAAACGAATTGAGGCAGGAAGGATTCAGAGCAATAACAATTCATGGCGATCTTTCACAAAAACAAAGGGATATTGCAATGTACAGATTTAAGAAGGGAAACGAAGACATTCTAGTTGCTACCGACATAGCAGCAAGAGGAATTGATGTCCCAACGGTAGGTCACGTGATCAATTACGACATTCCTGAAGATCCGTTGGTGTACTTCCACAGAATCGGAAGAACTGCTAGAGCAGGTACAACTGGTAAAGCTATTTCGTTGGTTTCACAGGATAGAATTGATGATTTCGGAAGAATCCTCAGACAAACAGAACTTCCTGTACACAAGCTTAACGAGGAGATGGGAATCGAAGCTCCTATTCTCAAGCAAGGGATCAGGCGAAGATACTACGGCTATCAGACCAGCTACGCAGGTAAGGGTGGTGGCACGTATGGATATAGAGGTTACGGGTATAGACCAAGGTTTGGTCGTAATGTTGAACAACGAGATTTTAATAGAAATAATAGATATAGGCGGGAGAGGTCTGGAGGTCCAGCCCAAAGGTATTAAAATAGTTGGAATTTGAAAAAAAGATTGACCTTGTAAGACAAACGTAGGTGGTTATTTTTAGACTCCAACTGAGATTAGCGCAGACAGACTGAGACGTTACTTTCTCATAATATTGTATATTACATTATTCTTGCATAGACCCTTACGGCTAAGAGATAGATGAGGATGCTAGGGCTTTGGAGTTAATATGCGCAAGCCGTAGCGGCTCAGGAATTCGTTCTTTCGGCTTAATTAGTCGCCTAACGATTTCGATAGCATCTATCAAATTAATTTTGTGACCTACACTAACGTATAGAGGTTTCTTTTTTTCATTTATCAATCTGAACCCACTGGTCACTCCGTCCACATCGATAAAATTATTTTCCCTAACAATGCCGCAGAGGAGACTTTTTGCAACACCAACAGTCGGTCTATCT
>JASHSN010000054.1 GCA_030038695.1 Nitrososphaeraceae archaeon | reverse complement strand
CGGGAACAGGAATATGAAATGGCGAAAAAGTTGAATGTTGAAAGAGTCTTTGCTGGAATTGCCGTACCAGAGCATAAGACCTTCATGGTCTTCAAGGCTCCCAGTTTTGAAGCTGTGCGGAGCTTGATGGTACAAACGGGTTTTGTCCAGACAGACGAGGTTACCATTCGCCAGGTGGAAACTTATGAGGAGTTTGCCGAAGAGGTCAAAACTGGACCCAAGCCTATCTTCTGATACGATCTAACATGCCGACCTATGTTTGTTCCGTGCTGGAAAACTCGATTGACGAATGTCAGAAGGACGCGATTGCGGAGGCACCGAGATATAGTCGTTAGATGAAAGAGGTAAGTGCACGAAGACAGCAACTCTGGCAGTGATGATGTCTTACAAATCCGGCGCAAGAATTTAGTAGCTGCACCATCTAACTAACTAACTAGCATATGAGTGAGAGGGAGAGAGAAAGACAAATGTGATGGGTTTCTCTTTCTTTACCCATCACAGTCTACAGTATCTATACCAAGTCAATACTCCAATGCTAACTAACATATAACTAGCAGAAAATGTACCTGGCATACAGTCTCAAGACTAGGTCCAGATCCATCTGTTCTTCCAATGTCCAGTTCCCAGATGGAGCGATTGCCGGAAGGATTGCGCAAAATACTGTTAGCATATGTTGCACCATTAAACAAGGCAGTAGCAGTGTTATTGCAGCAGTCGCCACAGCAGCAGAAGAGAGGTGATGATTATGAGGAAGAGGAAGAGAGGGAGTTTGAACGTAACTTCAAGGTGTATACACCCTTAGACCATTATTTGGCTCGAACTGACCAGATTGACCTGATTGACCCGGCTGACCAAACTGACCGAACTGCCGTCCACTCTAAGTCTAGTCGGGTCACCTGGTTCTTCCCTCCCCACTCACATGTTGTAAGGATGATAAAGACGAAATAAGGACGCTCGATAGATAATCGGCATGTTGATTTGCAAGTGTTGTGGGTCCAAACTTGCGCAGGCAGATACGGAACGACATAAAACGTTGTATGGTAAAGACCATGACGAATACTATGATGCGTCGAAATTAGATCGATTCTGGTGACCTGACTAGCTACTTCACGTGAACTACCCCCACCCACCCAAGACGATAGCGACAACTATACCAGGGCATATACCTATCATGGCTTCAGATATAATACAGATTTGTGAAAAGTACTGGCGGTACGACTATCCTGGCTATCCATCAGGATGCCCTAATCTGACAATAACAACAACCTACCTATGACCGTGTGGAACTAAAGGACACTAAAGGCGTCTGATGTGGTAATGAGCAAAGCAAAACCGAAGTTGGACGGCTCCAACCACGTTCAGCATGTTAAAATCCCGTGGGTCCCACTGCACCAATCCAACGGATGACCTTGGTCGGATCCTTGGGGTCCATGTAAAAGAAATGGCACATCGTCGGCCTCACCGGCTTTTTGCCGGGGTCATTGAACGTCATCCCAACTTTGCCGTGAAACACTTTGAGTGTTGGGCTGTCCCAATACTCGATGACGTCGTGATGGGCGGTAAAGCCCGTGTCAATGAAGGCGCGCATGTTTTCACGGATTGCTTCGCGCCCGTGCCAATCTGCCACGCCCAGGTTGCACACCGCATCCTCGGCAAAGCAGTCCATGCCTTTGCCAAAGGTTTTCTCATCAATTTCTTTCCACATGGCTAAAAGCCAATCTGGAGCCGCGGTTTTCGTGAAGGTTATCGTGTTCATATTTTTCTCCATATTTTCTTTGTTAATATATTTTTGTTTTCTTCCAGAGCGTTATGGTCGGTGAAGCTTCCAAGGAAAGCATATGAGGTGGTGTCTGCCCGCGTTCAGACTCGTCATGACATCCCCTTGAACTACTCTAGATCACTGCTGAACGAATGGCAATATACTGATGCGATGCATAGCGATAACACTACAAACTAGTTCTATCATTGTCGTTAAGTCTATAATGAGCGAGGGAGTTCAAGAATCCGTCCCACAGTGCATGTCTGGCAAACCTCAGTTGTGTGAGGCAGACACTGAATCTAGCACATCTAACCTAACCAGTTGTTAGGGAGAATTTCATGGTGAACGCGGACAGGCAGTAATGATGTCATCCACCATCTCTCTCTTACAAATCAGGCGCAGCGAGTTTAGCAGCTGCATGATTTGTTACCAATTGGCCAAAAAGGACTGTAAACTCCTCCACTTTTTCTACTTTTGGGTGCCATATCACATACGATGAGCGCAGTCTGCATGCTGGGATGCGGGTGCCCCCGCGAACTAACTAATCAACATATAGCTAACAGGAATCTGCATAGTATGCATACAGTCAGTGTCAAGACTAGGTTCTTCCGATGTAAGAATCTATAAAGCTGGATGGTAATATATATCCGGTATATATCAGAATGAGACATCGCGAAACATACACGATCGGCACCATTGCTTCAAAGCGTTGATACTGTAGTTGGATTGAAAATCGAAGCGCACACATTGGTGATTCCCAATGTTGTTCCAACACGTTCGCATTGTTGCATGCTCTTGTTTTATGCCTGTTTGGGCATCAATACCTTTACGGGCAAATGCCATCTGTACGCCTCCCATGTCTAATGTACTACCTGCTAAAAGTGTTGCAAGTGATGCTATTACAACGACCAAAAAAATACTTCCTGATGTGCCTATCATTTTGACTTGGCCTCATGCTGCAGACTAGCCTTTAGAGCCGCGACAAGGTCTTGAGTTTCTTGCACCTTCTCGACTGGTTTCTCTGATATGGGTTTGCCTTTGGCTTTGGAATCTACCATCTTTTCTAATTCCTTAGTATATGCGTCGGAGTATTTGCTTAGGTCAAGGTGCTGACTAGACATATTTTCAACCAGTAATTTTCCTAAAGACAATTCCTTGCTGTCTGGGCTCACTCTCTGCATATCTTTTAATTCAGGGATTTCATCAGCCGGCCTTATCTCATCTAGATAGTGAAGCATATGCATAACCAACTCTCTTTGGTACGGCCTAATAACAACAAGGTGCTCTTTATCTTTCAGCACTACCTTTCCCACTGCTACTTTCTTAGTATCCGTGAGTACCTTTACAAGAAGTGAATACGCTCTATCATTCTTGTTTTTCTTATTGTCAGGAGCAATGTAGTAGCTTTTCTCAATCAATATAGGGTCAAGTTCTTTTTCATCCACAAATTCCTTAATATCTATGGTGTTTGTTGTCTTAAGCTTGATTTTGTCTAGGTCAAATTTATCTATGACAATGTATTCATCCTTTGCTATTTCATAGCCCTTTTTTATTTCTGAATATGAAACCTCTCTATCTTCAACGGGGCACCATTTTTTATACCGTATTCTATGGGCCTTGTTACATAATTGGTTAAAAGAGAATTCTTTGCCTTCTGTGGCTAAATAAATCGCTATAGGAATATTGACTAGGCCAAAGCTTATACTTCCTTTCCACATGCTATGCAAGGGCATTAAATTTTCAGCTACAGTTAAGCTCCAGCTATTATATGAGCTGTAGAACAGTAGCTAGTAGCTTTAGCAACGGATCTTGTTACATAAGATTCCTCTATTCAGCGAATTGTCATTGATACTGTGGTGCATCTAATAGTGATAGAACGCACGGAGACTAGTATATACTCTGTAATAGTCGATCCACTTCTTCTTCCGGAGCCCCAAAGTAGTCAAATACAGACTGGTTCTGACCTGATATCCCACCTGTTCTCATAAGTCTGCTAGTGGTACCGTTATATCTTTCGCTGTTAACCCTTGACTTAACCAGTGTTTCTGAAACTTGGGTTAACAAAATTTGTGCGAACCGATTCCAATCTTGTAAGTTTTTGTCAGATGTTAGAGATGCCAACATAGGGATCAGTTTTGCAAATGCTGAAATTATAAGAATTCTATATTTCTGCAAATCTTTTTTGTATGGGTTGATATCAGGGATTGAACGGATTTCACGGCATACGATGTATTGGTATTCGTCCAAATTCTTTGCGAGAGACGAGGTGCTACCAATGCTTGCAAAACTACTTTTCTGAAATTTCACATTAACTGTTATACCTTCAAAAAGTCCTTCTACCTTGTCTATGGTTAGAACCGGCGATGTTATTCCGTCATTAGATAATAATTTATGGCATTTTCTGTCATTAGTAATGTACATATCTATAATGCGAGAATAATGAGAATTGCGAGTAATAACAACAATACAGACTACTCTCAATATATACATAACTTCTAAAGCTTGAATCGATTAAGGAACTCTCCACTGAAAATAGACTGTGCCGTCTCTGCAATTAGAAGCGAATTGCGATTTCGGGTTTATCATTAAACTTGATACTTCCATCTCTCCAAGGGTTCTATCTACCTCTAGATTTTCGTAGGTATTTGATAGGCGTTCTATTATTTCTTCTTTAGAATATGACTTCGAAGGGTCATTTTTCAACATTTCTTCGATACGGATTTGAATGTTGGCCAACCTTTGACTCGTCATTTACATACATATCTAATGCTGGCCTGCTATATCTGTATCTTCTAGACCCCGCGGGTACGGAATGCAATATCTTATGATATCATAGCACCTGTTTAGCTGGAACTTCGGACGATGCCATAGTCAACCCTTTCCTGATATTGTGGTTATTTCGATTGACTTGGAGAGTTGGTTAACATATAGTAGTACTTTCCGCATTAAGATATAGTAGTACTTTCCTCATTAATATACTGCAATAACTTCGACAAATCAGATAAAGGATAAGATCATAATCATGACGAGACTTATGAATCAAACAACTTTAGTAATCGTTGCAGCGTTAGCAGCGAGTGCGTTAATAATGGGAACAGCTGGCATACTGCAACCGGCAGCAGCTACACAGATACAATCAAACCAAGAAATTAAACAGGGGCTCGCTCAATGCAATTTTAAAGGCAGTAGCTGCACTGGGAATTACCAGCAAGCTGCAAACACAATCATCTTCAGTCACACAAGCTGAGAAAATGATCGGTAGGAAAAGTATAAATCTTAGGAAGATTTATAGTACACCTCCTACTATAATTTTTTGAGTAAAATGAATCTATATTGAGTTCTAGACTAAACTAGTTGATGTGTGAATAGGATATTACTCACCTGATTTTTTTTTGAAAACTCTTTGTAAGACGAGCATAAGATATGTAATGTCCTCTGATCGACATTTCTATCTGAAAACCGTTAAATTAGAAAATTAGATAGCCCCTTCAATAGATAATGATGCTCACCAGATGTGCAGTCATTTTTAAATGCATACCGACCCTATTTCTAGCAGTAATAAGGAAACCGTCCTAATTGTTACTGGGACGAACCGTTATTTAGACCTGGAATATTAAAATAGACTCCAAACCACACAATTCTGTCTACTACTACAATCTCCATGGCTAATGTGATGATGTTGTCCTTGGCCTTAATTAATTCTAGTGTCTGTACCATTTTCCAATATTGAAATTAAACTCCATTGTTTATGTTGATAATTTGATTTGCTAGTGGGAAATTAGCCAGCAGAATTAACTGGCCGGTAAACAACAAAACACCTACTACAATAAGTATTCCGCCCATTACCAAGTTGAAATATTTCAGATGTTTCACCATCCTTCTGATAATTCCTGTAGCTCTTGAGAAGAAAGCGCCTGTTATCAAGAAAGGTATCCCTAAGCCTATAGAATAAGCCAACAATGAATTGTATGCTGCTGCAGGATGAGTTGCTGCTAACGCAAATGTGCTACCTAGGATTGGTCCAACACATGGCGTCCAACCAGCTGCGAATGCAGCTCCGAAAACAAACGATGTGATGTAGCTTGTCTTAAATCTAGGTATCTTGCCGAGTGTCAATTTTCTCTCGAAGTTTAGGCTTCGTATCCTTGTAGAGAGAATCAGGTAAACACCAAAGACTACTATTACAATTCCGCCAATAGTTGTAAGGTAATGTTGAAATCCGAGTCCATAGACAGACAGAACGCTATTTAGAATTACGCCCAATATTGCAAAAATAAATGAGAATCCAAGCACGAAGTAAACTGTGTTCAGAAAAATGTTAAGTCTAGTTCGCATAACTCCGGATGAAGATTGGTGTCTTTGTCTTTGTTGTCCTAGTCTACCATTTCTATTTTCAATACTTACATCCTCATCAGAATTCCTAATGGTAGTCGTAGAGTTCTTTACTTCATTTATTGCTGTTCCTGAAAGATATGATATAAAGCCAGGGAGTATAGGAAGGATACATGGCGATAAGAAAGATGCTAAACCTGCACCCGCAGAGACTAGAATACTTGTTTCTAGTGGCATATTATCTCATACTAAGCTTTGCCAACAATCTATTAATAGTTATTTCCAAATTAGATCCAAATCTAGTCCGAACTGATCCGGTGATAGATAATGCACATAGTAGTGTACGAAAGTATCTTCAGTAAGCAAAAAAGATATTGCTACATTACGGGATAATAATTATTATTCCCATGGACCTGCCCTTTACGAGTCAGTGTGATACTACTAAGTGCACAATGCTGCAAGCAACAACAGATTAACATTGGGACGGCATTGATCATATAATTTAGTAGGACGCGAACGTCTGAAAAAAGGCGATATCCGTGATGCTCATAATAGTAGGGATACCAGGAGCATCATCGGCTAGTTTTGTAAAGACAGCTCAGTGTGCGTGCTTTCATCATGAGATGCTCTAATGGGTCGGTAGCATCTGCAATGTAAGGTGTATTAATGAGATAATACCACCCTTCTTATGGCGGTGGATCGATTTTACAAACCTATCATTATTAGAGCAGACTCGTGCGAGGGTAACTAAGACCATAACGAATGGCATTCAGCTCAATATGTCAACTGAAGAAACCAAAAAATTGCTCAGAAGGCATGTAAACAATAAGACAAATCTGGTTACGATGTTTGTAGATATCAATAATTCAACCCAAATGAGCCTGTCATTACCAGACAACGAATTTGCTTTATTGGTCCAATGTTATGCACAAGAAGTAAGCATAGCTGCATTGGGCTATGGCGGGTATGTATTCAAGTACGAGGGCGATGCAGTCGTTTTGCTGTTTCCGGCAGAAGACGACATCTCGAAGGCTTGTGAAAATGCACTGAAGTGTTCAACAACAATATTGGAAATTATAAAGGAAGTCATCAACCCTATATTTAGGGTACATGCATTGCCTGAGATAACAGTGAGAATAGGGTCAACCTATGGCTACGCATTAGTGGTGCTTTACGGAAACAATTTAGAGAAGGCCCACATAGACATAATCGGATCCAGCATAAGCTTGGCTTCAAAGATCGTCTCTATTGCGAAGCCCAATCAGGTTCTTGTGGGCGAACCCATGTATAATATCCTCAAATCATCACAATGTATGAGTAATGATAGGTTTATAGAAGTAGATCTCGATCCAGCCAAATGGAAATATCTTTCTCACTCTGATCCTGATAGTATGTATCGTGTATACGAATATAGTCATTAGGTGTTGATGGGAGTATAGGCATCGCTAGAAATGAACCCTTAAATATTATGGATGTCGGTAGACAGTAGCTTTGCCTCCGAAACTAAAGGCGGTACTTCCAAGGATTCCTAGAATAAGTAATGGGGATACTCGCAAGACTGTTGATGATTTCAGTAAGTTTCTACCTCGATGATTCGAGCATAGGAGATAAATATCGTGCGAGAGGGCTTAATACAATAATCGAGCTTGGGATACGGTTGGGACCAAGAACATTAGTTGAAATTAGAAAATCAGAAGTCAAAGAGTTTCTTCATGTTAGGCGTACTGAAGATGGAATATGGGAACGAATAACTAAAGACCCAGAGGGTAGATGGGTTAACACATATAATCTAAAACTTGCCTTCTGCAGACGATTTATTGGGTGGTATTACAATAGAGATAAGGATGAGGAGGAAGAATGGGTAACACCAGAATGGTTCAAAATAAAGAATGAACAATCAGACCGTTCTCGAAAGGGACCGTACAGTAAGAGGCAAATTTGGACTAGAGATGATGTCTTGTTCAATAAGCTCAAGGAGGAGAGAGATAAAGACGCAAGTATTGCGCCAACTACTAACTGAGTCGGAGAAGCCGGGGGATGCAAATAGCTGACCAACATCTCAAGGTTCGTTCCGCAGGGGAGAGATTTCCGAACTGCTAAACTGGAAGCAAGTTGATTTTTTTTGCATCATAAAAAGGGATTGAATGGTAGGCCAGAAAAGACATAGGTAAGTACCTTCAAGCCGACGTAAGAGATGATTTCTCCTGCTATCAACCCGATTACTGCAAGCGCGGGTCGAACAAACACCCCCAGTAATAGAAGGAGCGCCTGCTGTAAGCGCCCATATTGAGCAGACGTCATGTGTACTGGACTAAGTAATCCTGATAGGCCTTGTACGACGGTGCTTCGGCTAGGTTCGGCATTACTTCCTATGACAGTCAACGCGTGTAGATGTACGCCATTCCTTCCTACGACTGCTCGGGTCATGGAGTTTGCGACGTCTACGCCTTTGTTTGATGGCTGCGTCGTCGCTAGTGCATAAGCAATCTTTTGGAGATTAGGCACCGTGGTCACCCGAAAGATTTTTTCCGCAATAGTGCCAACGATTGGGTGTTGAGCAGAAGTCATGTGTACTGAGCTAGGTGCTCCTCCTAGAATGATTCTATTTGTTTGCCCCGCAATATACCTGATTCCGTTTCCGATAGTAACGATTGGGTGTTGAGCAGATGTCAGTACGGTGGGGTAGTGGAGTGCTCCTGATGCGTCTTGTACAGAGTTTCGGCTAGGTTCGGCATTACTTCCTACGACCGCTCGGCTCATGGAGTTTGCGACGTCTACGCTATTACTAGATAGCTCAGTCCTCGCTTCGGCATAAGCAATCTTTTGGACCATAGACACCGTGCTAATGAACGTGCTTAGAATCAAAGTCAAGCCTATTAAAATAGATAATATGATACGCCTTCTCATATAACAAAATGCTATTACTGTCTAATAAAATATTTCTCCTGGATATGTCTTCTTTCTCTTACGTTCGATGCCTTGAGCATCCCGGGATTACGTACGGCTAAGGGATTACGTGACAGGTCTTTTGAAATATTATGTTTGGTAGGTAAACCGCAACACAACATTAAGGAACAGGTTTTGTTCGATGGGAGTAATGAACAATTAAGAAATGAACTGGAAAAGACAAGAAAACTTTCGTTTGCTGTTAGGATGCTTCGCCATAAATTTACTATCAAGGATGTCAACCTTAACATCTTTAATCGCGAGGCTCAGCTAGCCAAACCGTTAATTCGACTATTCCAAGATTCTCCCGGGGTATTAGCGGAATTACTACCAGCATTATCAAAGTGTCTTGATGCCAAAAGAAAGGTAAAAAGCACTTCCCTGGAGGCTACTCTTTACACAGCAATACGCAATTTAATTCCTGCCGTTAATCCTGAAAATGGATTAACGATAGATAACCACTCAATGGCAGAAGAAGTAAAAGAAATATTTCCTTGCCCAATTATGCTATAAATGTAACGATAGGCTCTATGAATTGGAACAAGAAAATAAGCAATATGCAATCTTAAAGGCGCATGACGGATTCTTCAAGCGGATGAAAGAATATGAGAATTTTAAACATAGACTGGTTTACGAAGTTTCCTAGAAGAGCACAAGACGAGTTTGAAACAGTAGCTCAGTACGACGACCTCGTTCGTGCTAAATTTACCTAGTATCACTCGCAAATCTGCGGTTAAGACCGCACATAATAGAACAATAAAAACGACTCAACATTTGCCATAATCTAGTCAAGAAATGCAACAAACAAAAACTGAGCTGAGACCAGTAACAAAAGTAAATGACTTTCATACAAGTCGATGCGTTTGAAAATATTCTAATACATATACTACTAAAGTCAAATATATTTTTTGTAAAGGAATAACAACAGCATCAAGTAGTGTGAATGACTCGAAGACAATAGCCGTAAGAATCAGTATTATTATAATAACAACATCAGTTACGATTGTTGGAACAATCCTATCTCCACTAACAATGCAAGAACAGCAATCTTATGCTAGTACGACCGACGATGGAGAGATAACATGTAATTTTGCTTGTGGTTCTTTAAGATTCACTGCGTTCCCCCAGGCTGGAGTTGCAGTATCTACAATACCTGTGGGAACAAGACCAGTAGGTATAGCGTTTAATCCATACAATGGAGGTCTGTATGTGACAAACGCTGTTAGTAACAGTACATCTGTAATTGATATTAGAACAAATAGGGTTATAGATACAATACCTGTCGGAGAAGGACCAGTAGATATAGCGTTCAATCCATACAACGGAGGTATGTATGTGGATAATAGCGTGAGTAATGATATTTCTGTAATTGATACAAGAACGAATACTGTTATAGATACAATACCTGTCGGAGAAGGACCAGCAAATATAGCGTTCAACCCCTACAACGGGGGTATGTATGTGACAAACGGGAATAGTAAGAGCGTCTCTGTAATTGATACAAGAACGAATACTGTTATAGATACAATACCTGTCGGAGAAGGGGCATCTTCATTTGGCATTGCTTTTAATCCTTATAATAGGGATATGTACGTCGCGAATTTTGTCAGTAATACTGTCTCTGTAATTGATACTAGGACGAATACGGTTATACATACGATGCCCATACCAGGAAGATTTCCATCAGGTATAGCATTGAATCCATACAATGGAGATATGTATGTGGATAACAGCGTTACTAATAACACTTCTGTGATTGATACTAGAATGAATACGGTTATAGATACAATAGCTGTGGGAAAAGGACCAAGAGGCATTGCTTTTAATCCTTATAATAGGGATATGTACGTCGCGAATTTTGTCAGTAATACTGTCTCTGTAATTGATACTAGAACGAATGCTGTTATAGATACTATACCTATTAGAGGAGTATCCCCATTAGGTATAGCATTTAACCGGTATGATGGAGGCGTGTACGTAACGAATTTTGTCAGTAATACCGTCTCTGTAATAGCACCTATTACAGCAACATTTTATAGCACATGTAATGACATGATGGATGAAGTAGTTACATTCTCTGTATATGCCTGGAGTTACGATTGTGACTGATTATATTCGAAACAATATGCCCTACATATCGGATAGATATCAGATAGGCAACCGTACAAGAAATAAACGCAGTTGAAAAGTTGATTTTTCAAATATAGCGGTCCATCGACAAATAAAATTTGCTTTTTTAATGCTCTTTCGTTTCTCAGTACTTAGTCATCGTATTAATTATCTGCTCAACTTCTTCAGGACCATCATTTTTTCGTACCAACTTCCCAATTGAAATCACGTCACGAATATCACCTCTCTGTTTCCATACTGCCTTTCCTATAACGTGAACAATCTTCAATTTGGGCAATACTTTGGGTCTATACTTCCAAGACCTGAACAAACAACCCGGCCTACGATTACTTCCTATTTATAGTTCTAACACAATTCTATAGATATACAAATATACTTAACTATGCTTATTTTGTATCATGTCAACTATAATAAA
>JASHSN010000455.1 GCA_030038695.1 Nitrososphaeraceae archaeon | reverse complement strand
GGTTAGTAGATGGTATGTCAGCATATGGGGTTTTTGTGTCTCCTGATGGCATTCTATCAAGTAGCTGCTCTAGTATCAAGGTACTAGATTGTATTTCTTGTATTCTTACCAAAGTCCTAGCCATAGTATCCTCGTCATTTTCAATTTGCACTTCCACTATTATGTCGTTGTACGGCTCAATAGGGAAAGCCAATCTATCATCTAATGCTAGACCTGAACCCCTCGCAGAAGGTCCAACGGCACCAAGTTTTAAGGCGTCCTGTTTTGGCAACTTTCCAGTGCTCTGTAGTCTATCAAGAAAGATACGGGATGAAAGAAAGTATGACACCAGAATTGAAAATTCATTCGTTAAGATTCTAACAGAGTCAAAGAGATCTTTTCTATCCTGTTTTCCTGGCAAATCATAATTCACTCCACCAACTCTATTGAGACCGAATAAAAATCTGTGATGAAAGTATTTTGCATTGATTCGCAGAACTCTTTCCCTCAACGCATTAGCCTTAGCTGTCGCTACGTTCTGAGACGCCGCCTCTGCCAAACGGCCGAATACGTAAAGATGATTGTATATCCTCTCAAGCTCCAATGCAACGGCTCTAATCCACTTCACTCTAGTTGGCACTTCAAGACCAAGGGAGCTTTCGACACTATTAACAAAGCACGTAGAATAGGAAGCTGAAAAATTACCGGCAGATCTTTCGATAAGAAGCAGTGCGTCGTTCGGCTTCATACCAATGGCTCGGCGTTCCACACCTCGTTTCTTGAAGTTAATTTGTGGAATCACTTTAACTATGCGCTCGCCATATGTAATTAACTTGAATCCTCCGGCTTCAGGGATTCCTGAACTCACAGGACCGTATAGAAAATTGAAAACACCATATCCTTCAACTCTGGCCCCTACGTCTAAGTCTACCTGAATTCCTGGATTAGTCTGACTCTTAACAAAAACACTAACATCATCACCAAGTCTCGACGGAATATCACTTAGAATCGTGTTAGTGTTTTCTGTATCGGTCAGTATGGCCATCGATCTCCCATCAATTTCAAAGACAGACGAAGTCTGAATACCATCGGTTGGTTCGTCTATATGCCTTTGTTCAACAAATTTGGGTATATGCGCATCAGATGTCATTTTTATATTCTCTCCATTTCATATACTATTGCTGGTAGATTCCTGTCGCAGCCTGTAAAAATGCAGGAAACATGTAAATGCCTATCACTAACGATACTACAAGGTTTACGAGCGGTATCAAGATAGAGAGGCGATTTTCTTGTCTGATTTCTAATACTTCGCTAGCGCTAGCATCAAGTGAAGTAGAATGTCTTGTCGGTACTGAACCTCGAATGGGATCTTCGCCCGTTTTAGTCTTGCCAAAAATTAATCGCAGAGCTTGTCTGTTCAAACCGATGAAATTGTAAATATATGCAAAAGCTAGCAGAACTGCAAGCGCTAAATTTCCAGATTGAATGGCTTGTGAAAGAATGAGAAATTCACCTAAAAAAACTCCAAAAGGCGGTGCACCTGTAATAGATAGGCAAGATAAAATGAATAAATAACCTGTAGATCGTAACCTGCCTATGACTCCCTGAGCATCAACCATTTTTGTGGTCTCGAACTCGACAAGTATGTTTCCTGCCTCATAGAAGGCGGATGATTTTGCAAAAGCATGAGCTACGATCTGGATAATGGCACCTAAGGCTCCTATGCCACCTAGAGAAAATCCAACGAGTATTACTCCCATGTTTTCCATGCTTGAGTAGGCCAGCATCCTTTTGTAATCTCTTTGGTAGCCAATAATTATCGACGCAATCAACACCGTAAAGATACCAAAACCAAGCACAAGGTTCCGTATTTCGTTAAACATTATAGGCGAACCCTGTAATAAAGTGAATATCCTCACAAATGCGTATATGGAAGTGGGCAAAAGAACGGCTGAGAAGAGCGCACTTACTGGTGACGGAGCTTCACTGTGAGCATCCGGTAACCAGGCATGCATAGGTGCTATACCGGCCTTTGTACCATACCCGATTAATGCAAATCCCACTGCTAGTACCATAATCATGGAATTCCTCACCGGCTCTGTAAGCAATTTAGACACGGTAAGAGTTCCCTGTGAAAAGTACACCAAGATGACTGCAAAAAGCGATAATGCTAGGCCTGCCGAAACAATCAGTGTGTATCTCCAAGCTGACTCTATGCTCGTGCGTCTTTTCTCCAATGCTACAAGTAATGCGCTTGTAACTGTAGTTCCTTCAATTGCTAGCCAAATAACCCCTAGATCATTCACAGTTAAGGCTAACAGCATTGTAAAGGCGAATAAATCAAGTAGACAATAATACCACCTGAATCGAATAAAAGGTTCCTTAATTCTGTTGATGTAAAAGACAGAGTATGCAACTGAAGTAAGGTAAATGCAAGAGGTTGTCAGGGTCAATATACGAGTTAGGTTATCAGAATAAAAGTATCCAAATGAGCCTGACACAGGGACGATTAGCAATATACAAGAGATAATCACAGATAATGAACCGGCTATTAGGGATGCTACAACTTCAACGCCTCTTCTAGGCACCAGAGATATAGCAGCACCAGCGCACGGGGCTGACCACAATATTGCAAACAAAAAAGATGGATTCAACATTTTCTTCTTATTGCTCACCCACTTAACTGATCAATATCAGCAGGTTCCAATGTTTGAAACATATCTCGTTGTGCTGAAAGGATGACAGCTACAAGTACTACTCCTAAGATATCTAGAACAACTGCAAACTCGATTAAAAGTGGAATACCCGGTGCGATGAGGGCACCTATGTAAAGGACCGCGTTTTCCTGCTGTACATAACCACTCATCTGTCCCAGAGTATTTCGTCGTGTAATTATCAAAAAGAAGCCTAGCAATAAGAGAATGAAGGGCACAGAGAGCTGCGTATTCGTCAGGAAAGGAAACATTACTGATCTGAACAATGCATACCCAATAATGACGATAATGATACCAGTCTTTCTACCGACGCCTGTTTCCCGTAATTTGTGTTTAAAACGCCGTACTTGATACAGCATTATTCGAGGAAAAACGATTCCTCGCATCACAGCAGTTATCAAGGCAAGATAGAGTAGATTTACATCTTCTGTATGCAGGAATAATATTACAAGTAGAGCAGAAATAAGAAATGATTGGAGGGCAATAGCCCTGATAGTCGGATCTATGTATGTTTGGCCAAGCATGTAAAGCGCTGATAATATCACCGAAATCCCAAGTAATCCCACTATCTCGTCATAGAAAAGATCGATGACAATTGCTATTTGCTAAGCACCTCTTCCCACTAGAAACAGAGAGATAATCGAGAGCAAACCCAAGCTAAAAGAGATAGAAAGAAAGTCTAGAATTTTAAATAGACGCAATTTTGCAAAAGTTTCCTCAATTATCACAACTACAACTACCAGTACCAGTAATTTAACAAAAAGAGTTCCAACCGAATACATCGTGCCAATCAAATCCGCGTGGTTTGACATCCCCCAAGGAATAACAAACACATTGAGAAAGATTGACATCAATAGGAAGTTTTTCATATATCCTCCCCATTTGGACAGCGCAAGTAACTTTCCAGAATATTCGATTACCTTAGCATCATCCAGCATCCCTAATTCCATCACACCGGAGCTTTCCACAGGCAGACGACCCGTTTCAACCAACAAAAGCATAAAGAATGCTGCTACAAGGACATGAGTCGCTGAAAGATACCACGATCCTGATGTTGCCAGGATATTATTAGTTATATAGGGATTATTTGTTCCACTTATGATTGCTACGGCAAAGAAAATCATGATTAAAGTGGGTTCCGCCAATGCTGTAAATGATGCACTTCTGCTTGCTCCCATGATAGTATAATTAGTTCGCGCATCTAGAGCGGCAATAATGCTAATCATTCCCGCAAACCCAAACATCAGTGCCCCGCCAAGTAAATCTAGCAAGATGCCATAGGGTAATGGATACGAAGTAACAATTGGTACAACCAGGCTTATTACAAGATATGCTGTGAATATAACAAAAGGCGCAGCTAAAAAGATTAAAGAAGATCGTTGTGGTACCACTACCTTCTTCTTCAGAAGTTTTGACAGATCGTAATATGGTTGAAATATTGATGGTCCGTGCTTAGACTCGATCATGGCTTTCAAGCGATTAATTATGCCAGCTATCAACGGAGATAGCAGGACAACGGTCCCAACCTGGATTATATTTACTAATTGGACAATGAGCTGCTCATAACCCACTTTAAATCTCAGCTCCAAGGCTGCGACGTATCTTTGGGATAGTAAACTAGGACCATCGCGAAGACGCCAACTCTTGCACTCCTTGTCATAGATATAAAAATGTAACTATTATTACATTTCTTCCTTAATAGAATAAACGATTACGATATTTGCACTGGAGGTTAGAAATGTAATGCTGGTTACATTTATATTTCATGCGGGAATGAATCATATTAGAGTGTTCTGGGTAAAAAAAATGACAGAGGAATGCGACAGTTGTGGAAGAGAAGTTACGAAATATTTCCTGTTGGATGTAACGGAAGTCGAGGACGTAGGAGACAATTGTTCTGAAATAAGAAGCTACTTCACAGCCGTATTATGTCATAATTGCAGAGGTTTGTTTACGGAGTGCAAAATTAAACAAAGAATAGCCGCTAATTAGCAATCGATACATTCATTGGGACAAAGCTCCACTTTTGATAATATTGTGCTAAGGGTTTGATTTCAACTCCCATATCATGAGTTTCGGCAACGACTTTGACTAATCTACACGGTTTGGGGGCGTGGATGCATCTCATATCATTGTCCTTGTCATCATTCAATCGCGATTAACTCAAATAGTTGATGGTAATGTTTCATACTATTGTCCTCGGACGTATTTGACAATAATGCGCTCACATTGA
>JASHSN010000454.1 GCA_030038695.1 Nitrososphaeraceae archaeon | reverse complement strand
GAATATTTTCAGCGAGACGATGTTAAGAAACGGATAAAGCAATGGAGGTATGACAATTGGGATGAGTTCACACATCAACAAGCGATGTATCGACTCGAGAATGAAGATCATAGAAAAGAAATTGCAGCTGCATATAAAGAGCGGCAGCGTGAATCAGATCATTACTTTGATAGTTTACAGTTAGCAGATAGGTTAGAAAGATTAGATCCTAACTTGATTGAATTAGCCAAGTCTAAATTGAAACCAAAATTTAGACCCAATAGCTCAGAATGTGTGTTTAGAGATAAATGTCCAAGATGTGACTCTAAAGATTTTAAAAAGGTTGGTATTAGAGATGGTCTTCAGAGGTTTAAGTGCACTAGTTGTAATAAAAGTTGGTCGGTTAAGAAAGACTTGATACCATAACATCATAACCATGCCTTTACAAGGTCAAGTCAAAGGGGCCATAAGATCGTGAAATTTTCAGAGATACTTTCAGAAAATGAATTTAAGGATCTATTCCCATCAGGAGAGTGGTGTCAATTCGCCCCCTTAGACTTATTTCAGGTATAATATTGGAAGGAGCACATTTTCACTGATACCCTGTTCCTTAGCATCTTTATCGAGAGCATCGTCTAATTCCTTATCGATACGAATTGCTCTTAGTATTGTCTTTTTCTTGTCCTTTCTATCTTCATTCAATAGATTAAACCTTAATCCTAAATATACCGTTTAAAGTTTTTGAGATTTTATATAACTTAAATCATTTCCTGGGCATGTAGGACATTCGATTCTGAATCAAACATGCTTTATCTCGCTTAAATTACTAAATTAGTTGAAGAAATAAGATGATCTTTATTGAGTAGTCATGACTGACACAAAACAGGAATACTCATGCCAATTCTAAAAAATGTTATTCAGATGATTCACAGTTAACTAATCTATTTATTTTCATGTCCAGGGTACTTGATGACATACCAGAGTAATGAAATATCATGTTTCCTATATTCAAACGAGCATAAAGAAAAGGGCTCTGTCTAAGACCTCTCGATTTGTATTGGCTCTTGGAAGGTCGCATCAAAAGAACGGTCCACGTCGTAGAATGAAATTTCATATGTTGGTATGTGATTCATTTGGTACCATTAAACTGCGCTATAGACTATCAGCATTCTTGCTCTTTTCCGACTGTCGTCATATGCGGCGTCAGTTGCAATCTACAGCAAGTACGAGCTCAATGTCTGATAAAATATTACTTAATGGATTAGGAATGTCAGCAACGATTGATTGGTTTACTTGATTAATTCAAAACTGACATGAGTTCCTAATCCAACATTGTGTTTCATAGAAAATCCTGCTACAGTTTCTAATACATACTGTGAGTCTTTTTCTGGAAAATATACTGGACATGCAAGATTAGAGCTAGCTGGAGGACAAGGCTTCAGACTATGTTCGATATGCGTGACCACACCATTGCTATCTAACCAAATAATGTCTATAGGAAATTTCATACCAATCATCCAAAATCCATATCTATACGGTTGCTGAAAAACAAAAAACATTCCCTGATTTTCTGTCAAGTTATTCTTAACGTCTAACCCTTTTGTCTGTTGCTCACTAGTTAAAGCTATATCAGCCATAACATCAAAGCCATTTACTACGACTTTTGTATGAAGATAGATGTTATCACCTGGAAAAGACTTGATTACTTCATGAAGAAAGGTGTTGTTATCTAATGCAGTCTTATACTGCAGATCTATAGCCAGTGCTTTAGCATAATATTCAATAGCTCCATTATAATTTCCTGGGCTGTCAAGAGTTACAGCTTTACTAGTTAAAGCATTAATATAATATGGGTCCACAGCTAATGTAGCATAATTTTCAAATGGAACGTCTTTTTCTAGTTTGGCCAGCACAAAGACATTAGGCAGCATAATTAAGCCGATTATAGTTATTATACCTAAAAGAAGAAACCAGCTTTGGGCGACGGTACCTTCTCTAGAACCAGATTTATCATATAACCTACTGTAATCTTGCAATGTCCTGCAATAATCTTCTGTTATGTAATACAAATACACGGTAGTTAATAAGTGCTAATATTTCACCTTTTTTGCGTCTGTCGAATTGGCTTTCCATTGAAATACGGATTCTTTAATCCTTGCTTGCTTTAATCAGGTTTAACAATTAGTCTGGTGTCTTTCCTTTCCTCAGCAGTTAGGTGTACTTCGGTTTTATAGAGGCTGTCAATTGATTACCCAAGCCCAAATTTTAAAAAAAGGTTTGATATCTTAGTTATAATCTCCTCTTCTCCCCCTGCAACCAATGGATAACGTATTTCAAATTCAGTAAAATTATTTATTTGATCTGCTGATAATTCAACTACCTCAACATCTGCATGTAGCTTTTTCTTTGCTCTGTCTATAGCGGGCTTGATTCGAAATTGCTTATTACGTGAAGTAATGATTAACGGTTCATTCCAGTTATCATTGCCAATATCATAAGCTAAGGCATAAGGAATACCACACGTAGCCTTAAGCGCGTCGCCTAACCATCCTCTTGACTCTGTATTGATTTCTTTTACTGCCAGTAGATTCCAGTTATCATTGCCAATATCATAAGCTAAGGCATAAGGAATACCACACGTAGCCTTAAGCGCGTCGCCTAACCATCC
>JASHSN010000453.1 GCA_030038695.1 Nitrososphaeraceae archaeon | reverse complement strand
TGTTGCATCAGGAAAACCAGGAAAATTTTCTACATCGGTTGTAAGCATCAATTGTCCACCAGGTTCATCACCTGAAACTACAACAGGTTCTATTCCACCCCTCGCAGCGTAGATTGCAGCAGTTAAACCAGCTGGCCCGGATCCAATTATAACCACTTTATAGTACAATGTGTATTACCTAAGCAACCAAAGCTTGTTATTAAAGGTTAGCTGTAGCTTTGTAAAGAAACGATAAGAAACATCAATGGATTACTTTATAAAACAAACAGACACTATGTCAAATATAAGACACATGTCTATTTGTGAGATTTGTGGCAATAAGATAAGCACATCACGCTATCCTTTATTTGCAGAAATAAAGGAATCAAATAAGATAAAGTTCGTACACGTGGAATGCTGTTCAACTGAAAGTATAAAAAGGAATCTTCTTTCCTATGCAGAAAATCAAATCAATTTTTACAAGGACATTATTCAACTAGTCAATAATACCAGTCTAGAAGAAATTAATAACATTGAAACAAAATATGGTACATATGAGGAGATTTCTCAAGGTATTCAAATAGATCGTGACCGTTATGTGTCTGCTCTGATATCCGAATTAAAAGGAAAGATATAAAACCTACAAATTATCAATAAGCACTGTTTCTAGAGACAATAATGAAGATCCCGTTTACACAGTCCACTTCTGCTAACTACCGGTTAGTTATCACTTACCGCCCCTTTTAAGCTCAGTATATTTCAGTTCAGAACATAGCTTATATAGTCCGTCACTAATCTAATCTAATTCATAAAGAGAAACTCACGCCCAAGGGCCGGAGAATGAATGGTTGGGGCGACGATAACTCTCGTTCACTTGCAGATTATGGGACTGCCGATCTTGGTGGAATCTGTCAGGGTTGACCAGGGTTGGTCTAACAAAATTATCTGTCACGATTTCTCACAACCGTTCCCACTCTCCCTAACATGCTTGAACAGTTATTTGAAGACCTTGTAATTCCATTATATGGATAAATTATCAATTCTGCAACAGCGAATTAGTCATAGAATTGAACAAACCAAGACTCAGATACACGAAAGTCATAATAGAGGATATATCGATAGCGTCTTAATTGAAATAGATACGTTGAACTGGGTCTTAAATTAAATAAGTTCCTTCGAATTAGAAGCAACTTCATAGGGGTTAGAGTGCTTTATCGCCTGCCATAAAATCTAGTTGCGCTTGTGTATTCTGCAATAGAATTAATAATTATCCTGTACATCAGTTAGACTGCAAAAAAGCGTAGGGTTTGAAGAGTGTTATTTTTTTATAAAAAGTTTTAATAATTAATGCTGCATATGAGTGAAGGAACAAAACCTATTCAGTTTTAATTCGACAGTCTGAAAAATAACAGTTTGACCTGATTCCTGATGACAGTATACGAGATTCTACCCTTTTCTGGCGACCAACACCGAGCCTTGATTACCATGTCAGGATTCAATCATAGCTTAGTCAGTTGTCGAGCCAACATAGACTTTAGAAGTGAGACACTATCCAATAGTGTCAGGAGAATCTTTAATAGTATTTGCAACACCTTCACTATTCGTAGGCTGTATTACGGTTCTACAAGTAACTATACCAATTGTGTTGGTTATTGTTGATTAATACCCGGTGTGCCCAATCTATACTAACTTCTTCATTTCTTAATTTCTCGAGATATTGTCTGGATAGTACATTACCCCTGCTAGCCTGTTGTTCTATAAATTTGAATTTGATTAATAGGCTTGGCTTAAGTTTTATCTCCTTTGCTATCTGTCTAAGCCGAAAAGCCTCAAAATTCTTGCCTACATATCTTTTGTTTAATTTCTTATCTTCTTTCCAATAAGCATAGAGATACGGACCATGTTGGTTTTGACTATCAGGATTACCACACTTCACGTACTCTTGCCTTATTGTTGCATTGGAGCGGATTTCCTGATCGTTATCAGTCATTTTTAGATTATTGGTTAACGGTAGCTATATTTTTTGTGGATAAGCAGACGTTGGATTTCAGATAAATTAGTTATGCGATGAAACAAATTTTGCATTTCATACAGTGAAATCGACGACAGCCCTGTTAGCACTAGAACATTTTCAGAAGAATTTTGATAAGTATTGGTTAGTAGTTTCAGATCTCAGGATGCCAGTAATGAATGGATGTCAATTTATAAAACAAGTCAACGAAATAAAACCGCAAGTAAAAATATTCTCTATGTCAGCTTTTGACAGCGGCTATATTAAATTTAGAACGGAATTGGTCCTTTGATGTCCTTGAACTCATCATTCAATTCCAAGAAACACGTTTTGTAGTAATAGTTGTCAAACTAGGTGAAATTAGATCCTGGTTTAGATTGTAGAAAGTGGACATTCATACGGTTCCGTATTCATAAAGAAGTACTATAGCTGCAAGCTATTGACGTTCTATCATCAAGCATATAGAAGAAACAAACTTGAGAGATATGTAGGTTTGAAAACAAATATAGTACATACAGATTAGGGAGAAGTGACACAAACTAACCAAGAACAACTAAAGGGGCTATGAGAAATAAAATCGATGGATGGTTAAGTAATAGTCAAATTGAGAGTTTATTTCTATGACCCAATCGTTATATGAATCGCTATATGACACGCATAACAGTGACACCGTATGTCACGGGGACGTTTTCCGGTTATACCAGTATGGTTAGAAAGGGCAGGAATAAATCAGGATTTATTGCAGCATTTCGAATTGAATAAAGACGCAAATGGCAATAGCCATTTTACTTCGCAACCGTATTTTCAAGATGGGTGTTCTTACACAAAGATGAGAGATCTGATAAATATTTGTGAAAGAAATAATATTGGATCTGATATATTTTCAATTCCCTCTGGTATAGATTATGTTTGTATGGTATAAAGAAAATGGTTCAGAAGCACAAAAGTATAGAAGGTATCATCACACGGCATACAAACAATGGAATAGAGTACCAGCTCCAACATAATCCAAGCTGTCTGCTGTTGTTGACGGCGACTCTTATCTTATTCCTTGTTCTGTGGTTCACTTGGGGTTCTAATCTTATTCAAGATGTCTGTAATAGAAGACCGCATCTTTACTGATTCTTCCACCCTATAAACCGCCTTATCGCCAAGAGATTTTATGTAAAGCCTAAACACCCTATTAGCATGAGCATCTGTCCTGTCTGGTTCTTCGAGATCAGCATTTATTCTGTTTAGCCAGTATGTAAGTCTGCTTTGTCCATGGTAGAGATCTCTCATTCGGTAAGTTACATCTGTAGTAGTTTCTGACTGGGTTTTAACCGTTGTTACTTTCGTCTCTTTGCTGATTTTAGGGATTTGAACCGAGAGTTCAATGGGGCCAGTGGGATTTGAACCTTTATGGTAAATGGGGTCAGTACTTTTCTCCCAATGATAAAAAGCATATTTCGCAAAATTGAACATTACATGATATTTCAAACATACCGCAGCTGGAAAGACAAGGGGCAGATATAGCACTAAACCATGCAATGTTTATCGTGACAAGTTGAACGTAGCACATTTATCAGATCAGCTTCTCGCATTAACAGCTAGGCTAGATTCAATAGAAAAACGACGGTAGCACCCAAGAGGTCGTGTTGTGGTCTATTAATTAATTGGTTTTCCATCTGAGGTATACTTTGTTATTTTAGGAATCGATGTTTGGGTATCCATTGAAGATCACTTCGATTCCTTTCCCATTGTTCTTGTCGTAATATCCGTAACGAAGGATGAGGGATATGCTGAAGTTAGTTTGGCATTTTCAAAATTGGTCCTATCATTGATTTTGACATTTGATAGGTTAGCATTGGAGAGATTAGCATTGGAGACATTAGCATTGGATAGATCAGCATAGGGCAGATTAGCACCGGTTAGATCAACACTGGTTAGTTTAGCACTGGATAGATTAGCACCGGTGAGATTAGCACGGGATAGAATAGCAGAGGATAGATTAGCATTGGATAAATCAGCACCGGATAGGTTAGCAACGGATAGAATAGCATACGATAGATTAGCTAAGGCTAGATTATCATAGGATAGATTAGCATTGGATAAATCAGCACCGGATAAGTTGGCATCGGAGAGGGTAGCGCGGTGAAGAATGGCACCGGAGAGGGTAGCACCTGAGAGGTTAGCCCTGGAGAGGATGGCATTGGAGAGGCTAGCATTGGAGAGGTTAGCATCGGCGAGGATGATATTGGAGAGGTTAGCATCGGAGAGGTTAGCCCAGGATAGGTTGGTATCGGAGAGGTTAGCATGCTGGAGATCTAAAATTTTATTTTTATATTTTCTTCGTATACCATTGAATTCGTCAACCTTGCCGTTTCTAAGTAAATCTATTAATTCTTCTTTATTTAGTTCTTGAGATAACGGTTCAGCGCCTACCGTTGTCATTATTTTTCCTTGTGCTTGTTTCTTTTGGTTAATACGTTTTTGTACATCAGAGAATAAAAGTTCCATTGCCGTGGTTACCAACGGTGATATGAACGCTGCTGTTATAGTAGTATCAATTACTAAGGAATGTTCTCCTTTGATTACTGTGCTAGTGTTTTTTATTATCAATCCTCTATCCACGTCTTCGTAGATTCTTGCACTTACCCATGCTACATCTTCTCTATCCGCTTCTACTATGATCTTTACTTCTTTTTTATCATCATTCCACTTCGCAGGTCCCTCGTAACGAGGGGATCCAGAAGACGATTCGGCCATTTAAAACCTTATTTTCTTGCATTCCTATAAAGTTGATATCCAAAAAAATACCCAGTTTTTATCGAAAGCGTTACCTAGGCGTTCTGATTGTGCGTCGACATATTCGTCAACTTCTGCGTTAATGCCATTAGTACAACGAACCGGAAAGTATATAGCTAACGATACACAAATGTATCGATTATCGAAATGAACAACAAAAGAACTACAGAACGAATAGCAACAATAGCCTTGGCAGCATTTTTAGTCGGCTTG
>JASHSN010000452.1 GCA_030038695.1 Nitrososphaeraceae archaeon | reverse complement strand
CTTTCTACAACTTCGATGAAAGATAATTGAAAACGGCTGCCAAGCAAGATCAATGAAACAGCATTATCAAGATAGCCATTGCGCCTAGACCGCCAAATAAGACTATAGTGGCCTTCCATAAGCCTTTGCTGGCGGTTTCGCTGATATCCCACATACCACCGCCAATGGTTCCGTTTCTGCTTCTTCGCTTGATCTGAGAATAGCTATATATTCGTTCGAAGTCAGCTGATGGTGTCCATGGCCGTGCATAAACACGATCATGCAAGCCGTGATTTGTATTAATGTCGTAATCCCTTCTAGACGTTTCGTCGGAAAGGACCTCGTAAGCTTCGATGATCAACATGAATTTGTGCTTAGAATCTTCAGAATTCTTGTTTTTGTCAGGATGGTATTTCATGGCTAAAGTCCGGAAAGATTGTTTTATTTCGGCTTGAGAGGCATGGTTATTAACACCTAAAATTTCATAATAATTTGGCACCACTATTAATAGGCTGGTCGGTTAAATATGTCTATTCGGCTGGAAAATTATTGCTTATGAACCTGATAAGCAATAAATCTGTCTGTATCGCTGGGCGGCAGCATGCGCTCTATCGAAGCAATGGAAACAGAAATAGGTTACCAACTAACGGACCTAGAAAAATTAGAATTGCCACGTTCGCAAACTAGCTTTGATGACTGTGTTATTACCGGTTCCGGAGACTCGTACGTGGCGTCATTGGTCGCAAAATACGTGTCCGGTCATCATGTGGTAAGTTGTCATCCCATGGATATCGTCTTCAATCCAGCCATAGTTAGGAATCGGAAGGTATATCTCGTATCAATTTCTGGCCGTACGAGGGCCACGATCTGTGCTGCTAAAGTCGCAAAAAAGAACGCACTCAGAACGATTGCAGTAACGAAACGACCAGACAGCCCACTGGCAAAATGCTCTGACGATATCATTTCGATCCAATACAATAGCACCAACATTCCAACCTCTGGCACCATAGGGTTTACTGCTTCCATGTTGTATTGTCTTTCATTGGTGAGCAAGGTGGATTATATGAGCAATGTCAAGAACATATATGAGGAGTCTATTGGTCCTGCGGACCTCCTAAGCAATTGCAAACTAGAAAGTTCTACGTCGCACATATTTCTGGGGAATGGTATATTCTTTCCAGCTGCCTTATACGGGTCACTGAAGATGAACGAAGTCTTTGGTGTACGCTCTTTCGCTTATTCACTAGATGAATTTTGTCATTCTCCAATTTTCAGTATTAAGAACAAAGATAGAATTATCATAGTCGGAAGCGACACACATGACTTAAACGTGAGCAAGAGAATCACGAATCAGCTGTCTGAGATAAACATTTTGACTTTCTACGTCGACTGCAGAAACCGGAGCATGGTAGAGAGCTTATTAAAGTCAATTTTTTTCTTGCAACAATATGTCGTTAAATTAGCTGTTAAGAATCGGCTAAAGGATTGTAGTTTCTTGAAAAATCAAAGGCTATTATCTCTTAGTTCTCAGCTTATCTATGGCTACTGACTATTGTCCTAGACCTGCAAATTCTTTGGAAACTTTCATCCTGTAAATATGCTCCAACAAGATTGTATGTAACAAATCTCGTAATATTTTCAGGGTTATGGATTAGAGTAATTAGAAGTAGGCAGGCATTTGATCGCATTTTCGATTCACAGAAAGTTCATTTCTAATGTTCTAAAGCTATACACCAAAAATTTGATATTCTTATAAAAGTATGGTTACTTATCTACCGATGACAAAAATACTAATCGTGGATGATGATACTGATATTACATTAGCTTTCAAGAAAGGTTTGGAAAATGATGGCTTCCAAGTCGACGTCTTTAACGATCCTCTGGAGGCGCTATCGAATTTTCGACCTTCTAAATACGACTTATTGCTCCTAGATATCAGGATGCCAAAAATGAATGGCTTCGAACTTTATAAGGAAATGGATAAGATCGATAATAATGTTAAAGTATGCTTTATTACAGCATTTGAAGTATATTATGAGGCACTGAGAGAAGTCTTTCCCTCAATGGAGGTGGAATGCTTTATTCGAAAACCAGTCGAGATAGGAAATTTGGTAAAGAGGATAAAAAACGAATTGAATTTGTCTAATTCGTAGTTAATTTCTTGTCTCTTTAACGACATTTGATGACCTGAATCGTTAGACATCTGATTCGAATTTGAATTTGTCAATTCTGAAACAAGCTACAAGAGTCATATCATATTATACGTGGATTTATTGTGGAAAGCATATATATGGATTTATTTGTGAATTTACACGACTATTTTGTCAATTTTGAAACGACAGACTATGTGCCTACAACAGACAAATTGTGACCCTTTTTGATATTTGTTGTAATATGTTTGATAACCGTCGACAACGGAGTTCCGGGTCCGAAATTCCCTGTAATTCCTTCACCTTCTAATGACTTTTTATCACTCTCTGGAATTATTCCACCTCCGACGAGTAAAATGTCGTTCACGCCTTTTTCCCGCAAGAGTCTCGCAACCTTTGGAAAAAGAACAAGGTGTGCTCCGTTTAATAAGCTCATGGCAATTGCGTCAACGTCCTCGTCTATGGCAATATTGGCGACACGTTCAGGAGTACAAAATAGCCCAGAGTAGATTACTTCCATTCCAGCGTCTCTCAGCGCTCTGCAAATGACAAGGGCTCCTCTGTCGTGACCGTCTAGTCCGAGCTTTGACACAAGCACTCTGATCCTCTTGTGTTGTTGCAGCTGGCTTTGCTCTGGTTCTTGCATTCATGAAATATTAGCGAACAAGACTTTAAAACTTACCTCTGTATGTGCAACCATTACTCACATAATTAGCGTTTTTAGAAGTGTTTAGTTTAATATTGGTATGCCTTATATCGGTATTATGCGGGAGCTTAATATTGATATCGATATTATGCATCCTATAGTGG
>JASHSN010000451.1 GCA_030038695.1 Nitrososphaeraceae archaeon | reverse complement strand
GTTCCGGCTCATCGTACGAGTCCGGTTATACTACAGCTAGCATGTTCCGATCCAGAATATAGTGACATATGAGGCGCAAACTCTATGTAGAGCACGTCATTCAAATGTATCTACATATTGTGTTAGTGTTAGTTAACGTCTGGGACCTGACCTTCCTGTTACACTATAATGAATCGAGTCGCCTATGTAACAAGCATGATCAGAAATTCGCTCTAAATACCTCAATATTAGTAAGCCCGAAATAAAGCAACGGGGATCCGTCTCCCTTTTGTCCTTATCATTCTCTTGAGTAATAACTTCACGTAAATACTTCCTGTATAGAGCGTCAACAGTATCATCCATCTGATAGAGTTTAGCGGAAGCATTGAAACAGTGGCTGCTTGCTGCATATTGTGTGTCACAATAATGAGTATAGGACGCCCCAGTCAAAGGCATTAAACCCTAATATGTAAATATTACAGACTCCATTATAGAACATGGACGATTCTTTTAGCAGATGTGTAAAAATTCCATTGGTCTGGAACGCTCCCACCTGCGATGGATGTGGTCGTCCTGAGGTCGACATTTTCCAATATGAGGGACAGTTCTGCTGCTCGTGTTGGGCAAAGAAAACTGAGCCCTATATTACACCTTAGAAAGCGCGTCTTGTCTTGCAAACTTCGCATTATGTGTAGGAGTTGGAGTTTCAGTCAGAGGTAAGATTCTAAGAAAGTTAGTGGATGATGCTTCTTCCTACCAATCTTTACGGGTTCGGCGATGTAGCAGGTTCGGCAGTGACTTCGATTGTTACAGCTTCGTTCCCAACAGTTACGCCGGTCGTAATACTCCCCCCATTGCCATTTATTTCGGAAATCACCGCAGAATGAATCATTCGTGGAATGTCTTGTTCAACATCTTGGATTAACTCTCGTGTTTGATGTGGCGTGAAGTGACCAGGTTGAGCGGTGACTTCGATTGTTACAGCTTCGTTCCCAACAGTTACGCCGGTCTCAATACTCCCCCCAACGCCAGGGTTATTTATTTCGGAAATAACCGCAGAATGAATAAGTCCTGGAATGTCTTGTTTAACATCGTGGATTAACATTCGTGTTGTTTGGCGTGATGGTGGAGTAGGTGGTGGTGGGGGCGTTGTAGTTGAGCCGCTAACGAATAATGTGGCCCCACTAGCGGTCACACTATAGATGTTACAAAATTGGCCACTACCACCAGTTGATGACGTAGCTGACGCATATGATATACTGCAGGCCCCATAAAATTGTATTACTCCAGGAGATGAGCCACAGTACTGTCCAGCTCCCAGTCCACCATTACTAGTGCCTTGTTGGCCATTGGTTAAAGAAGAAGAACAAGCTCCCACGTAGGAAAATGCCTCGCCGTTTACTATAAAGTCATTAGCCCCAGGTATTGTAGATGGATCTGTTCCGTCGACTGGGGCCCCAGGGTCATTAAGTATTAAGCAGCCTGATTGCCCTTCGCATGTACTACCTTCTGTGCAAGCAACATATCCCTCACCATTACTGGTGCAGGTAGAGGAAGGCAGTGTCGCGCATGGTAGATTATCCTCGCATGTTTCAGTAGCTGCCGGTGTTGCTGCCGCTGTAGACGTAGGATCAGCATTTGGTGTAGCTGTCGTTTTTGCTACATGAGTATTCTTGGTATTTCCAGCTACTGTATTTGTCTTTGGTGATGCAGCATTGTTATTTTTGATGATGTTAGCTGTGTTGTGTGTGGTTGTTGTCGTCGTGCCTGTTTTGGCATTACGGATGTTGCCCTCTTTGTTGGTGTCAATGTTAGTCGTTCCCTTTGTATTGGTTGTTGTAGTTGAACTTGCACCTTTATTGTTAGCATTACTCTCACTGTTACCGCTTAGAGCAGTGCCTGTTTGTTCGTTACCTTGTTTGCCTGTTCCTTGAGTTGTTGTTGGATTTGCTGCAGTTGTTGTTGGATTTGTACCAAATCCTGATGGAATATGAACTGTATTTGCGGTAATTTCTGGATTCGTACTAAAGCCGGGGAGGTGAACTGTAATTTACTGCTGTATTTACATTTACAGCAGTTGCTTGAGGAATTATCACGACGCCGCGTACACCACGCAGTGCTTTGACTTCATGCAGTATAACACTTCCAGTAAATAATGGAATTACCATAAACATAATCACTAGTACAATAGTAAATTGTCTAGAAAGTACTACGATCATTTTTTATTTTCACTCCCTTTAAACTATAAACTGCAAGTCGGCGGTTGCAAGCAATTAATTTTTCTATCATCAAGATATGCGATAACCTCCATTTTTAGTAGCAGTTCCACAGGCTGGCTCGAAAACGCGCAGATATAGTCGTGGACTGTATATTAAGCCGTGAAACTTCCGGAAATTATTTGGGGAACAACCCTGGTTATTGTAGCCATTGCGGTCGCTACGAAAACAAATATTATCAAAAATATCGCTAACAAGGTCAGTACCAGAGGGCAAGGCTCTGGGGTGGGAGTTCACGTACCAGCTGATGTTGGTGTTACCACAGATCCAGATATTGGCATAGGACTGACCACAATCCTGGACGCCGGTAAAGTTCCTCCTGATACAAGTACAACAGGAGCGCCTGACATGACATTAAGATTAGTTTGAAGTGTTGTATTATCAGTCGCTGTTAATGGAGCACCTGCAAGTGTAATTTGGATCTGTCTTGATGGAGCTAATCCTTGGAATTGATATTGAAACTAACACCTGGCGTAAATCGGAAAAGCCCAGAACCGAAGAAGCCTCTCATGGAGCCTGTACCTCCACTAGCAGACATAACTGATGTGTTACCTGAGAAAGTAGAGAATACTACGTCTATTGCGTCACCCTTCATCGAGTTTTCTGACAAAACACATTGAATAGCTGCAGTATCTGTAAGAAGATTATGTGTTTTACAATCGATACTCCTGAATACAGGATTGGCTGCATCATCCCAAGCTAGTGCAATAACACATTGACACGTATCTGGATAGAATGTTTCAGTATTGA
>JASHSN010000450.1 GCA_030038695.1 Nitrososphaeraceae archaeon | reverse complement strand
CATACTTCGCCTAACCTTACATTTTACACAGTATCCTTCTGTTGTCAATTTGTCATAGTTCTCATACTTGAATATAAGATTAGCTCATTTATGGATATAAGTAGATGAATTTAAGAAAATACGATAAAACTAGACAATATTATAATACATAGTTAAACAGACATAGCGACATAAAGTAACAACCACGGAATCTGAATCTCTTCAAAACATGAAACATTTTATTGGGCTAATTACACTTCAAGCGTGGTCTTCTCGTAGCAGCTGCTATTAAATAATTTAATGCATACATAATGACGAGTATGGTCGCAAGCGAGGTTCGACATGTCTGTGACCATACTCAATTTCGCATATGAACTTTATCATACCACACTACAAGAAGTAAAAGCTTGTGAGCTGCAGTACAGCTTTTTCCTTGTTTTTTTCAGGCTACAATCATGGAAGATCCTTCTTTTTTGTGCCAAAATGCACTGACGTAAAATGTACCGCTAAGGCTTCGCGTTATTACAGTTCACAGCGAATAATTCAAAACAAGGATGAAAGTACATTCTTCACACAAATAACACAGCTTATCGAAGTCGGAGTATAACGTGTGAATACAAAAACAATCGCAAGCTCATATTAACAGAAAAAAAAGCATAAAATTGTAGACTTCTAGCTACGAATGCACCTTTTTTGAGACGGGCTTTGCATCGGACTTAAACACACCAACCTTCTTCCATTGAAATACGCCGTGATCATTATTAGTGCCATCGTTTGCTTTGACGGCCCAAAAATCGTAGTCTCCATACGTTTCCTATCGAGACTATGAAGAAATACGGTGAAGAATGATGGAATAGCCAAACTGCGGTCTTGAAAAACTTTCTAAACCCATATGCCGACTGGAATTCATGGTGTATATAACAACTACAGAGTGAAATGATGAAACAAACATTATGCTCATGCTAGACATTCATCACTTCTTTCTGATGCAATAAAGGATCCAGATAGCAAACGCTATAATTACTATCACTGCTAGGATGTCCAGGTATCTGGAATATTGCTCTATGTGTCTCCAGTTGTGACCAAGCTGCAATCCGGCATAAGTAAGTATCGTATTCCAAATCAATGATCCTGCTAAAGTATATACGGTGAACTTGAAGAAATTGGTCCTTCCAATCCCTGCGGGAAGTGAAACGTAAGTCCGAACTACAGGTAAAAGTCTGCCTACGAAAACTATCTTTTCCCCATACTTACGAAACAGCTCTTCTGTAAAAACAAGATGCTTTGGTCTAAAGAAAATATATTTACCATATTTGATTAAAAATGCTCTTCCAAGCTTTATCCCAAGAAAATAGATAGCAGTAGATCCTACAAGGTTTCCCAATGAGCCTGCTAATATCACACCGACTGATCCTAAACTACCAGTTGTTACGAGAAAGCCAGAATATGGCATTATTATCTCGCTCGGAATCGGAATAAGTGCACTTTCCAGTACCATAAGCAAGAATATCCCACCGTACCCCAGATCTGAAATGATTGACATGATAAAGTGCACTATTGGTGCAAGTATCTCAACTATTGCCATTTGTTCGTCATAGAACAACGAATAGGAAAAATCCTTTATAAGTGATTATGAAGTGTGTATATCTTATCTCAACCGTTTACACTTAGATAAGTGTACCACGGAAACGTACATTCAATACGTAGATAAAAGCTAGGGAAACCCCAATACGAACGGATCTGAGATGAGAACTTTTCAAAATTATGATCTATAATGGAAAGCGTTGTTAAAAGATAGAAAATTGTTTCAAATTGAGATATTCATTTACGAAACTGTACCAAATCTAATCATCACTATAGAATATATACTATTTCTGCTCATACTACAATTGGAATTTAGTCACATTCGTTCTGACTCTGCTTTCTAAACCTTCGGAGCCCTCATCATGTATTAGTGGAAAAATGATATTCCATGACTATTATTACATTAATGCACTAACCCGCATAGACTTTTACTTCAGTTCACGAATCATAGAGTTGAAAAAAATCAACTTGCCAGTTAATGAACAATTCAAACTTGGGAGCTTTCTCAGATGTTTTTTCATACTTTTACTATTGTTAATAGTGACAACTAATAGTGTCGCAACTGAAATGTCGGCTTTAGCTCAATCTGGAAATGAAACACAAGTTTGGACAGACAGAGAAAATAATATGAAGATCCTTTTTACGTATTCGCCAGAGAATCCAGTGATAAATACCACGACTCAGCTCAAGTTTATTGCAGATAACCTAGAAACAGGTTCTCATCTGAAGGATTTGTTAGCAATGGTTATTATAATAAGTAACAGCAGTGGACATGAGAAAATTTTCAAATTTACGAATATAGCTGCTCCTAATGGTAATTTTTCATTAGAATATCTATTTCCTGAGCTGGGGGTATATCAGGTGATCACACGAATAACTTCAATCAATCCTTTGTCAATCGCCCTGGCATCATTTAAAGTGATTGTTACACTGGAAACTAGTTCGTTAAATATCGTCATAACAGGTTTCGTAATACTTGTAATATTCGGTGGAATAACTTATCTAGTAATAACTATACAAAAAAGGTTAAGGTTAATTAAAAAAGGTTAATTAATTCAGGAATTCACATTTGTAGACAGTCATCTTTTTAGATCTAACCATTGTACGCATATAAGTAAAGCTGATATTTTATCGCATTAGTTACGCTGACTTCATGCTTAACTGTTGTACAACAAATTATAAAGTAATTTGTTACCTTCGAGTTTAGGACCATAGCGGGTTTGAAGATATTAAACATATGGTCACAGAGGTTGTTAATGCTGTGACCATTTCCATATATCAGATCAATACCAACTAATAGGCCCGAAGAGTTAGCGGAAGTAGAAGTTGAATACCGTCTAGGAGGCGGAAAGATGAGAAAAAGTATAGCAGCGCTAGCTCTTGTAGCTTTTGTGGCTCTTGGTCTTTTGTATACAGGTGCAATGACTTTGGCCCACGGATATGTTCATGTTGGTAAGACTGTAAAGACACCACACGGAGTATATCATAAAGGCTACACGCACACAAAACATGGGACGGTAATACATAGAGGCGCAATGGCATATTAGGTCCTAAACATTCTTTCTTTTTGTTAACTTAACGATGACGGCAATGTGTATGTCCCGAGTCCACGGTGATATCAGGAGAGGTGGACTTGTTTATGACACCCTGTCCCTACCCTAATAATGCTGTCTTTGTTATTATCTGTGAGCTACCACGTTACTCAATGGGTCGAATAACTTCTCCCTTCAGACAATTGTATCAGGAAACCGTGTCAGACCTTCAGACAGAGTTGAAGGCTGCCCTAGTATACTTGGGTCATAAAAGCGCGTTTGATTTATTGCTAAAGGAAGCCTGGAATCCGGAGCAGGCGGCCATGGGCAATTCCACATTGCCGACAGTCTTAGATAAATTGAACGTCATGTCGACCATACATCTCAGGAAGCTCATTGCTACCCTAGTTCGAGAGAACGGTCAAAGAGATGCTGTCATCGAAAAGTTAGAGGAAAGGATTGGTGTCCTTGAGAGCAGGTTAAATGAGATTAAGAAGCGGCCTAATACAGACGTCAGTATGTGATTGTGGCTCCTTTTCATCGCAGCTCCTGCAACCATTCCTTTGATCTATCCTGTAATTCGAATAGAGGGCTCACGAATTGCAGTATTCAATTGTCCGTTAACCCAGACGCAGCCCTGTGTTTTATCATAACTTTGGTATTGATATTTTTTATAGAATGATTCTATGCTATCCAGATAAATTATATTATCATTTAGTAGTTGAACTAAACTGAACAAAGTTCTTAAAATGCACTTTAAGGGACAAACAGCGGTATTATCAGCCATATTCGTAGTTGTAGGAATGATGTTCCTAGTTCCCGTAATAACTGAAAAAGCCCTTGCGGCTATCCACGCAACTGCGGAAGGCGTTTGTGGCTTAACGCGTGGTATAGCGACGAGTACGACGGGTCCATGCCATTTTACTTTGGTAGGGAGCCACCTAGATTTTGGACAGTGGACCTCTCAACCAACACAATCAGGAACAGTTGTGACGTGGTCAACTAATGGTGGGAACCCTATCGGTGATGAAAAAGGATCAGTTACATACAAAGTAACTGGTCCTTTAACCGAGGAAACAGCTGTGTTATCTTTTGACAATCCTGTGTTCGGGTCTAATAAATGCAGCATAAGCGGCATGGCCGGAAGTTGCACAGGTCCAGGCAAAGGTTATAATGCAGACTTCACTTATAATTTGCGTGGGAGATAGTTACCCACGTGTTAGGTAAGAAATGAAGTAGCCCAAGCTACTGGACAGTACGAAGCGCTGTTCTACATGTCCTCCTATCTACGATGTTTCACCTCAGCTACTAAAAATATAGTAGAAATCGTTGATATCTTGAAGGTATAAGAGATCCGTTAGATAGATGACGTTCGATAGGCGTCTTACACGGGCACTCATAAGTTTGCAACTCCTTTTGTAGATTATCGTATTAAATCTAATACTGGGGACGGCTTCTGAAAGATGATCTCGGAAGTCCTCTAACCAACCTCGTTCCCCCAGTCATGATGATTTCGCAGTCGGGTTCCTTTTCCATCATAAAGCCTTTTTCTAGTTTAGTGTGCCTACATCTTGAGGTTCTAGGTCATTGGCTATTAATGAATCAAAGCTCTTTTCCACTACGTTAATGGAGATGGAATACCAAGCCATGCATATTCACATGCGAGAGCTCCGTACTTCCGTTGGGCCACTGGCAGAGAGAGCCAACACAAGGACCAGCAGAAAAAGTCAGTTGGGAAACTTATGGTAGCAGCTTAGTGATTCCAGGTCCTGAAAGAGGAAATGTTATTTACAAAGTGTCAATACAAGGTATCAATCAACCTAATAGTAGTAGTAGTGCTTTTACCTTCGGAACAGTTGAGATGTGTTTTGACATTCCTGCGACAGTAGGCAGCGCGAATGAATGCGATCAGCACAAGACCCATCCTGTGGACGGCGCCATGCTCACAATAACTTGTACTATCACTGGGGTTCTAATGCGAACGCATACTATACTGTGCATGGTCAGAAATGAAATAGCCCTATGTGGGCCGCGTTATTAACGACCCTTTCCGTACGGCGGGGGCAGGGGCATTTCCTTTTGTGCCCACCAAAAGTGCGTATCTAGCACCAGGAGCTAGCAACGGCAAGAAGCGAACGCAATTAACACTATCCGCGTCCCGAAACGGGCCTGATAAAAGGGTCGTTTCGGGTGGGGGTTACATTACCTGGGTACCTGTAATTTTATCTGGTCGACTCACTTCTGAGGGTTCAGGAGTAGCTGGAGCTCTTATAATATTTTCATGCGATGGGGAACCATCGAATATGCGTGAGCGTTCACGAATTGCAGTGTTCAACTGGCCGTTAACAATTCCTGCATCCATTCCTTAAGCCTGTCCTGTAATTCGAGAATACGGGAAGGTTCACGAATTGCAGTATTCAAGATTCCAGACTTTATAATAGTTGGATTGTTACCTGACCATCT
>JASHSN010000449.1 GCA_030038695.1 Nitrososphaeraceae archaeon | reverse complement strand
ACAGTTGTATTAACGTCGCCCCTTTCTATTGATTCTCTAGCTTTTCCAAGGATCTCGACAATATCTCTTAATTGTTGTACAGGAGCTGACACTTCTTTGCTATGCCCCAGTAAACCAACGCGCTTAGCCACTCCTACTTTATCAGCAATTTCTTTCACTAATTCGTAATATTCCTCTTTGCTCGTAAAAAAACCATGAATTTCTTTCCTTTCTCTTCTTACAATCAATCCTTTCATTGATAACCGAGACAGAGCGTCTTCGACCTCGACTCTGTCCATGCCTGTCATCCAAACGATCTTACCTAGATGGTTGTACGCTTGTCTTATAGTCTCTAGGACTACAACTTCTATGATACGTCTAAACCCTTCCTCTGCTTTTGCGTTTTCAAAGTCTCTATCGCGGACGGCTCTCTTGGCATACGATATATCTATCTCAATTGAGCGCTTGAGAGCCTCCATGCCTTCGTCTACCCTTCCGACGACAGTCAGATAGCACGCTTTGTTATACCATGACATTCCGTCGTTGGGATTAATATCGATTGCCTTTTCGCATGCTTCGACAGCCTTCTCATAGCTATTCATCTTATAATATGCTAATCCTTTCATATTCCATGCCTCGCCATCGTTCAAATCTATGTCTAGCGCTTTGTCGTACGAGTGAATGGCAACCGTATATTGGCCGAGATGAAAATGGGCATATCCTTTTTTTATCCACGCGTCTACATATTTTGCGTCAATTCTTAAAGCCAGCTCAAAACTCCGAATAGCATCTTCTAACTTTTCACTAGCCATTTGGTTTACGCCTTTCTGGTAAAGGTCGCGCTTCTGGAACTCGGCACTGTCATCGTAACGCGCATTTGTGGTTTCAGGTGTGTTGGATTCCAGCTTAGGCTTCCTTCCTAGAAATTTGCCCATCAAGATCTATTTCTGTTATCGCAGATAAATAGATTTGTAGTCCTTCTCATTTCCACAAACACAGGCTCCAATATCCATTATAATGCCAAACCCATGTGGTGTTTAGACTCGCGTTAAGGTACTTCAAAACGATTATTTAGAAGTACAGCAACTATAATTATATCTTGGGGTTATCTAAGTGAATTTAATTGATCCTGACGTAGAAGGCTTAACGGGAAAAAGTTTTAGAATTATAATCAATAATGGAAAAAATGGCATTCTCCAATCAAAATTGTGGAAGGAACTTGATCTCACTAGCCGTGATGGTTCTCGCTTGGCCATCCGTCTTGAAAAAAGGTCTCTTATAAAACGTGAAAAGATATTGAAAAACGGACGATGGACTTACAAACTTTTTGCAGTCAAATTGCCTGTAGGCACACAAACTATCGAACAAGCACCTTGCTTGACGTGTCCAGTCGAACATATGTGTTCAGTTGACGGTTATTATAGTCCTAATAGTTGTAACCTCATCGAAAATTGGATTGTTGTTTCTTTTAATACTGTAACGCGACAACAAGAGGAACAACACAATCAACAACTCTCAGTGCAAGAAATTGTCCCAAACCAGGAAGTTATCCTACATCAAGAAGTTCCTGAACTGATACGTAATGCAAATGAGGCTGAATTTATACGTAATGCAAATGAGGCTGAGCTGTTAGTGAGCGAATCCGAGTCATTCTTGGCAAACCATCAATCGAAAAAAGTAGTGAAAAGTGACGATGGGGAAATTATAGGTGTGTCAAAATGATTATACTCTTTAATTAGAAATTAATTAATTTAAGTCTTTATATACTATCTAAGTAATAGAATAAAATATTTCGAACGTGTTATTTTATTTTAAATCATTACTATTGCAGACCAAGAAAAACGTTTTATAAATAAATTCCTGCCAACACCGTTGCCAGCTTCGTAGAAGCACCGATGGAATGGATTCGTGTGATCGGAAGAGGGATAATCGGCGGGAAAAGTCTCAATATGATAGGACCTTCTAGAAAAGCGCTTTAGACCGGAAATGCATACATGACAAGTCTAATAATAATATTGGTGTGTACACATGCTATGAAAGTATGTTAGCTTCAAATGTGGTGGATCATGCAGCATACCTGATCAACTGTTTTTCCAGGAGATTATCTAAAGGATGAGAATGTCAGATGCAAGAAGAGATTATTATCGAAATTTGGCGAAAATTACTGGTTATCGCAGCAGATCTGCGTACAAACTCATTCAGCTAGACCGCTCTTACGGCATATTTAGGCCACAATACACCGTGATAGATATTGGATCGGCACCTGGAGGTTGGCTTCAAGTAGCAAAACAACAGGTTGGCGTGGACGGCATAGTTGTCGGCATAGACATCGTGCAAGTACAGCCAATAGAAGGCGTCACGATTTTACGAGGTAGTATAGTCGATAATAGATTAATTAGTTCAGTTCTCAAAATAGTTGAAAGGAAGGCAGACATAGTCTTATCTGATCTATCACCAAATATGAGTGGAATATGGGACTTGGACCATAACAGGCAAATCTCCCTGACCAGAAGTGCCTTGGATATGGCTTTAAAGCTGTTGAGGAGAGGCGGCACTTCAGTCTTCAAAGTTTTCGAAGGAGAGTCACTTGATGGATTGAAGCAAGAACTGAAGGATCACTTTCAACGAGTTTATATTAACAAGCCAAAAGCTAGTAGACAGAAAAGTAGTGAGCAGTATATCGTGTGTTTTGGTTTAGGTCAAGAAGGCAGTGGTAAAGACAATCTGGATGATACATAGACCCCGCTTGTTCCAGTAAATGCTTCATATTTCACCGGTATTATCTTCGTATAGCAATTTTAGCTCTTCGAAACTTAGTTTGGCACCAGCCTCGAACTTCTTTTTTGCAGATTCCTTGACCTTAAACACTGCATCGTCTCTAGGTGGATGACTAAATTCGTGGCGGCGTCTTTTCCTCCATTGAGACATAACATCGAGGCGCGAATTGACGATATCTAAAGAAGAAAGGAACTTGTCGTAATCATTAAGGAAGCTTTGGCGCTCCGCAGCTTGCTGTCGCTTAGCCTCAAATAGTTTGTCTAATCTATAGCGAGTATCAGCAATCTCGGTCTGTAGCGTTTGCATTTCGTTATCGAGGTTCTTTAGTATTTTTTTAATCTCTTCAGCTTTTGTGTTCAGATCTACTATTTGTTGGTTCACAGCACGTATAGCTTTTATTGCTTCAAGCTTCATTGAAGCATCGTTCATTACTGATAATGTCTCATTCTTTTCGCGTTCATTCTTGTACCGTTTTTCATCAACTAATCTCTGACTCGACTCAAGAATCCGAACCAAGTCAACTTCATTTTCGGATGGAATTCGAGGTCCCATAGTACTAACAAAATTTTTTGACTTTGAAATATTTCCACTAATCATGAGTAATTGAGAATTATTAGAATTCATTTCTGTTCGATTTTGAGCCAATCTTTTTGTCATGCTAGTGATTTTATTTTTCTCTTGCTTGATATTTTCATTTATTATGGGAGATTGAGCGTTCTCGATATCAATAATTTTGTTAGTCAAGTCATTTATCTGTTTAAGCAAACTACGTTTCAAAGAGACTAACTCATCCCAATTCAAATTCTGAACTGGTTCTTGATCTACAGAGCTCAATCCTGGCTGTCTATCCAACTACTTATTGGTGCATGCCATGACATAAAAATATACTGGAAAGCGATATGCCGTAAGCTTCACGAACTCAGATAAGTTCTCAAATGAATTAGTATGATTGACAACTTTGATTCTTGATATGTATCATGTAAGAAGGAACTCTTCTTCAGCTTTAATTAATTTTTCATTGTCACCGCAGCGCTGTATTAATTCTGATAATTTTTTTTGTGGAGTACCTTGCTTAATCGCTTCTCTTGCAATTTCAACACCTTCTTTTAAATCTTTGGCAATTTTTCCTATCACCAACGCAGCTGAAGCGTTTAACACAGCGATGTCTTCTTTTTCGCGGTTAGCACGACCATATATAACTTGAAGTGTATCCCTTATAGAATCTTTTTGAGAATATATTAAAAGTTGCTCAGGCTTAGCAACTGATAAATTTACATCCCTAGGATGAAGTCGGAGTCGTTTAATTTTTTTGCCAACTATCCAGAGGATGTTGTTTTCACACGTGTTAGAAAGCTCGTCAAATCCATCGTTAGAATGTACGACCATTAATTCTTCAACGTCAGCATTTCGTAATGCAACAGCGATAGTTTCTAGCAAAGAAAGTTCATAAACTCCTATAACTTGAGCGGAAAGATTTGTGCATGGATTGCTCAATGGCCCGACAATATTAAACACAGTTCTTATACCCATAGATTCTCGTGCAGATGCTACATTCCTCATTGCAGGGTGGAACTTTACAGCATAAAGAAAACCAAATCCTATGTTTTCTATCGCCTTACATGTTATATCAGGAGAAGTAGTCAAGTCCATTCCAATAAATTCTAAAAAATCTGCGCTGCCACAGAATCCTGAAATAGATCTGTTACCGTGTTTTGCTATCTTACAGCCTGCTGCACAAGCTATTATCGCAGCTGCGGTACTGATGTTGAATGATTTTAGTGTATCTCCACCTGTCCCACATGTATCAACTAAACTGCCTGTGATGTTTGGCCTAATTTTAATAGCATATTTCTTGATAGTCTGAAGTATAGTTGTGATTTCTTCGGGTGTTTGGCCTTTCATCTCGAGCGATACTAAGAATGAGGCAATAGCCGCGTCAGAAGCTTTGCCTGCAAGGATCAGGCTCATGGATTTACGGATTTCGTCTTGTGATGGATTGATTCTAGACACTAGTTTTCGAATTATCGGGCGCAGATCGGCGATATCTGTACTCACTCATCTCTTCACCATCGAAATGAAATTGAAAAAAATTTTCGGTCCTTGTTTCGTTAAAACAGATTCAGGATGGAATTGTACGCCCTCTATCAAATATTGTCGATGCCTGATCCCCATTATTTCTCCATCGTCAAGAGCACTCGCTGTAACTTCTAGACAAGGGGGAATTTTCTTATCTGCTACCAAAGAGTGGTAGCGAGTTGCATTAAATGGATTGCTTACTTGATCAAATAGTTTTCCTGAAGTATATTGAATAATACTTGTTTTTCCATGCCTAACTTTTTTTGCATTGATTACTTTACCGCCGAATGCATGGACTATTCCTTGATGTCCAAGACAGACTCCAAGGATTGGAATTTGCGGTCCTAGCCTTGCTATAAGATCTGTGCATATGCCAAAGTACTTCCTATCTGCTGGGTGACCGGGGCCAGGAGAAATGATTATAGCATCAGGATCTATACGTTTGACCGAATTAATGGTGATCTTGTCGTTTCTAATGACTGTTGGCTGAACCTTTAATTCGCCTAAACGTTGGGCAATATTATATACGAAAGAATCATAATTATCTATCACGAGAACCCTCATTTATATAGACCTCAATTCGATAAATCTATTGTAAACACAATTTTTCTATTGTTTGTACCTCAGAAATTATATTTAAACTTAATTTACAAATGTGTGGATCCAATTTACTAGCTATTCGGTTTCTAGTATCACAGGCATGAATATGCGGTATGCAAGAAATATATATAAAATGTCATAAACCAAATCCAAATGAGAATTTAGGCGTAATTAGTAGTGAATCATATTGGTTAAAGTCTTTGTGAATGGGTATGGCAATATTGGGCGTCGTCTAGCAACTATGCTTTCTGCAGATAAAGAAATTCGATTTATGGGTGTGGCGAAGTACACTGCTGACACGAAGACAAAGGATGCTCTAGATAATCAATTCGACATATATGTGCCAGAGTCTGAGTTGGGACAATTCAGAAATAGTAACTACAAGATATCCGGAACTGTGGAAGAAGCTGTCAAGCAAAGCGATATAATTGTCGATGCAGCCAAAGAAGGCAAGGGATTCGACAACAAGAAGAGTCTATATGAGCCGTTGAAAAAAGCAGCCATTTTCCAAGGGGGGGAAGATAGATGCGGCGCTCGCTCGGTAGCTGATATGATTCATAATTCAAGCGTAAATTACGCAAAGGCCAGCGGTAAAAGTTACGTTATCCAAGGCAGTTGTAATGTGTCCGGCATGGGAAGAATAATGCAGCCTCTTGCCGAAGAGTTTGGAGATGAAATTGAAAGGTACGATGTCACAATTGTCAGGAGATGGGCAGATCTTGAGGATTCGAAAGAGATGAGAGATTCTATTGAATGGGATAGAAACCCTCATCATCAAGAAGATGTTAAAGATTTTATGCCAACGGCAAACCTATATGTAGAAGCTTACAAAGTCCCTTCTAGAATGATGCATCTGCATCAAATGTTAATCCGATTCAAAACCAAAGCTCCTGCCAGAGATAGGGTTATCGAACTTTTAAGCAAGCAATTCGGAGTCGCAATATTAAATTCTGCTATAGGAAGCGCCGACGTGAGAAGGAAAGCACTCACACTGGGCTTTCAACATGGTGATACAAATATGGTACATATTCATCAAGAAGTGATGAGAGTTCAAGACGATGTTCTCAAAATTCTATACACAGATGACCAGACAGGTATGGTTATTCCTGAAAATCATCTGCTATTGCAATCGATGGTCTTTAGACGTCCTAAAGAGGAAGCAATAAAGAAAACAGACGCATTATTTCAACTAAGCAGGAAAAAAAGGATACTTGAAGAGGAATTCAAGTAGATATTAAAGATACTTGAAACTACCGATATAAGTGGTTAGTCGTGTAAGACTATTATATTTAGCCACCAAGGAGTTGTTCCTGTTTTGAAGGGTAAAGCATATGAAAACCTGTTCGGCGCGTTAAAATCAAAAGAGACAAACGCAACCTATGCGTTCAGACTCAAGCAGTATCTATCTTATTTGAACATGCAGACGCCAGATGAATTACTTTTAATGGATAATGCAAATGCACAAAAGAAGATTATCGGATATATCTTGTAAAATGAGAAAGGATTATCATACTCTAGTTTAGAAGGCATATGTGTCTATTAAGTAAGTTCTATTCGATGAATGATGTGATACTGAACTGGAACAAGATGCATACTGCGGGCGAACATGAGAAGACTTGTTGAGGACAGGCCCTATGGTCATGAGCAAATCAAGAGATTGTTGGAATGCTCGAATGATAGGATTATGGTAATGATACTGCTCCTTGCGTCCTCAGGCATGAGGAGAGGTGCTTTATCAGGCTTGAAGAGAAAACACCTTAGGTGTATAGAAAAATATGGGCTCTATCACATAACTACCTATCCTCAAGCAAAGGGGAAGGAGAGAAATATATCACATTCTGTACCGCAGAATGTGCGACTGCGATAAACAATTATTTTGATTATAGAAGATGTGGCGAGACAATAAATGATGAATCCCCAGTAATAAGAGATTTAGTAGTCATAATCTGGATAAGGTCAGAAATCCACAACCAGTCAGTAATGATGGGCTCAAGTTCATGTTAGAGGGCGTTGTAAAGAATTCAGGACTAGAAAGGAAACATTGGAATGTAAATGGTAAGGTTTCACAAAGGACCGAGATAATGGCTGCGCGTGGGTTACGGGAAGTTTTTCGATACTAATCTGAGTCGTGTAAGACTCCAAAAAAATAAGCAGGCTTTGATGGGACATAAGAGTTTGCAACGGCTTTATGACAAACCTGATGATGAAGAATTACTAGAAGAGTATGTCAAAGCAGTTGATCTGTTAACAATAAATGACGAAAACAGACTGAAGGCTAAGGTTGCGACTCTCGAAGAGGACAAAGATAGGATGATACAGGAGCTCCCGTAGAGGAGGAACGTGACAGGGGATCAAGAGATCCATGAGAACAGATCTATGAGATGCAACAGAAGTTCGGATCTTATGGCGAGAGGTTGGGAGAAGAAAGTAGATGAAAAGAAGAAGAGCGCAGCGTATTATATGATATGCTAGATAAACAGTTGCCTGGATGGCGCGACAAATATGACGAATTATTAGGTATTATACCAAGACCCTTGACAAAATGGGAGTTGGAGAAACTTGAAAGATTCTTGGAACGGTTGAGAACCGATCCTAATACTGACGATACTGAGAACGCTGATTAATTAGGCTTGTTTATCACATGCCGGATCTATTATGTAAGATATTTTTGAAGTTGTACATCAGAATAATTTACTAACGTAGAGCTACGACTATCTGTTATGCGGTCATACGACTATTACCACCATCAACAATGGAAGATTACGCATTGGGACAAGAAACAGCACCTGCTCCGCACATTAATTCTTGATAAAGTCGAGTCGGGGGATCGTGGGCTGATGAGACATTGTGGTGAAATACTCAGTTAGGATGTTAAGACTTTCCCCCAGATTAGGGTTTATACCTACCATTATTAATCCGTCTGTACTAAAACGAGGGGGGGTGTAGTGAAATCACAATCATTAAGAAAAACGTGATCGTTGGTAACCGATCCGTAGTTACCTTGGGAGATCCTTGCGCCGGCTAGTGGCATTAATGTGAATACGACGCTCTTCTCAGCTATTGCACGCGTATGGTGGCGTACCAAATACTATACAGGAAGTTGATCAGTATTTTTCTATTGTAGGAAGTAATTTCACTAACCGTTTTAACTTTTGATCTACGCCTTTTTTTCCTTCTATCTTTATTATAAAATTTCTTAGGGTGTCTTCGCTTAAAGATGATAGATGCTTAACGTTATTTCTCTTTTTAATTCTATAGGCCAGATATCCTGTTTCCGCCATCTCATCAGCCCTCTTGATCTTGATATCTTTGGCAATTCCTTCTATCATTTTACCTCTGTCTTTCACCCACGACTTGTACCACTTGCGCTGATGTTGCTGTCATCTGGTTGTTCATACCTGTCATTTTGTAAATTCCATTTCTCAAAGCTCTAGTATGCTATTTCTGCGGTACTTCACATCTAGTAATAAGAATATAGTGGAATCTGCCAATACCTATCTAACTATAATAAATTCCTCAGAAAGATCATGGTGATTTATTGATGCAATTTCTATCTAGAATACATAAGACTTGGTGTATCAAATCTTTATTACATTCACATTGTGCAATACTATTAGTAGAAAACTATGGATTATAACAAGTTATGTGAGGATATATTGGGTCTTGACACAAATGTCCGATTTGCCGGCGTCTGCGATGATACAGGTGAAATCAGATTTGGCGGTCAACGCGAAGGGATAAAGAATCTGCTAACTCCTGAGGAGACTAAAATGTCAAACCTTCAAGCATTGGTTAGGTGGGAGTTACGGAATTCTTTTTCCCACAAAACAGGTAGGGAAAGATATTCTATGGAAGAGTATGAAAAGATTAAACGCATAACATTCACTTTAGACGCTGACCATCTCCTCTTAGTGACAACAGAGGCGGATACTGAACATATGAAGGTGATAGATAGCATATTAACACAGCTTGGTAGATGAAGATGAGTGTGCAAACTCGCCCTACTACTCGTACATGCCAGATACGATCTCAATCTTGTAGAGTATATCTCGAAGGATTCATTGAAAAAATGAGATGCCGCCTATAACTCAAAGACCAACATTTTGAGATCATGTAGTGAGAACTGTCCCTATAACTCGCCGCAATTGAGCTGCGGCTGATGAACGAGTCCACCAAATAAATTGCTTGGAATATGGCTGAGTACGCTATCTAACGACGTTACTCAATAATCTAATCCCATAGCGTTCAGGAGGTTATTCAGAGGCCCTCCAGTTGACACGTTGTTTGCTTTCAGTCTAAGGTCCTCAAGATATTTTCTGCGCTCCTCGTCAAGATTATGAATCCTGTAAAAGTCCTCAAGGGTTTGACCCCAGCTCGGTCCTCTAACATCCGCTGTTCCTGGATCATATGATATAGGCCTAGACATCATAGCTCGTCCAATTCCACCTGTCCTGTCCCACATTCTTCTTTCTATTTCATGTGACGTACTATATCCTGTCAAACAGTTTTTTTATGCGATCCACTCTAATAGTTATTATGAGATAAATGTATAGAAAATCCGGCGCATCACTTTTCTATACATTAACTTATAGTAAATTTATCACCGCAGACTTGGATTCGGCATTAACGCGTTCACTATTTGTATTACTGGGTATTACCTTCCAGGCTGGTTGAAACAATCGTGGTCTATCGCTATGTTGCAACCTGGGTGAGCGACACCGCCACCATTAGCGCTACTACCTGCCCCAAACGCCAGTCCACCTTCATGTCCATTTTCACCGTTAGGCGCACTTCCTGGTCCCATCGTAACACCACCATCCCTCCGTTGCCGTTATTATTCCCCGTTTCCATTCGCAGTACCGCCGAATAGAGCCATACCGCCATCTCCTCCATTTCCGTGGTTCACTCCACCAATTCCTCCATTAGACTGGCTGCCCTGTCCTAAAACAAAACCTCCTGTGCCGCCGTTGGTGCCGCAAAATCCGTTACTTGAATCGCCATTGCCGCCGTATCCTCCCTGACTACTCCCATCGCTGACGTCTCCACCATCTCCGCCATTACCGCATGACTTCTCCTGGCCACCACTACTGATCTGGCCTGCGTTGTTGTCGCCGCCGTCTCCTCCATATGAGTGTGCATTTGTGTAAGCCCCCCAGTTATTAGTGACTTCCGCCATGGCCACCATTCCCGTTGTTGCTACTACTAACGTAGCATCTGGTCGTCGGGCAGTTTAGAGAAGCGAGATTATTGCTGTTACCTGAGCCACCACTTCCTCCGTTACTAACACAAACACTATCCCAGGGACAACTAAGGATGTCGCCGCCATTCCCCCATTACCATTATTTGTACTTGGATCAGCTCCAAAATTATGAGAATTGTTAGAGCCGCCATTGCCACCGAATACAATGCAAGCAGTAGAATAGGTCCCGTAGGCAGTGGGGAAATGGTGCCGCCATTCCCGCCATTACCATTTCTTGAACTTCCCACTCCCAGCACAATATCAGCGTTATTATAAGAATTGTCAGAACCGCCATTAGCTCCATAAGCTAGGCAGTTGTCGCAATTACCATTTATATGCAATGTCTCCATTTCCCCCGCTACCATTGAAGGAATCCTCTTGATTTTCAACATTATCATTACCGCCACTCCCACCAGAAACATTGCAATACGGATAGTAGTAGCAATAGCTAATTCCATACATTCCGCTCTGACCAGACGTAGCAGCCTCTGCTTGTTGTATAGAAGAAATTCTAGACACCACCGGCACCACAAGAGTCAATGCTAATGTTGCCAGTACGATTATTGCCAAATATTGTTTGCTCATATTATGGTTCAGTTCTCAGTAGACATCTTACCCAAGCAGTATATCTGAGATGCTGTTAAAACTGTCGAGGACGAACAGATCAAACTCGCAATAATGACAGCAAATAATCAATATGCCGGGTTCGGGCCAGGAACGATGAATATTTTTCGCAATATGTCTATCATCGATAAATCTGCTAGGGCGCCGGGAGTCTGTTATGCGGTCATACAACTATTACTGCTGCTGAGCTTTTCTACATCTAAGGTTAAGCATTGGCTCAAAACAAGGCATATGCTCCGTACATTAATTCAAGTCCAGAGTCGGGGGATCATGGAAATGTACTACTTATGAGACATTGTGTCATAATGTACTCGGTTAGGATGTTAAAACTATACAGCACCAGAAGCACCATGGAAGGGAAGGTCTGTGTCTTAGTGGTAGAGCAGCTGGGCGTCAAGCGACCTTATTGTTATCTGGAGCTAGCCGATGTGAACGACAGCCACAATTTGATAGGTTAGAAAAGCGTAGTGAAAAGTCGTCGATTAAACCTGTTTTCCTTGGGGCCAAAGTGGGCAGTGGCAGTGATGCGATTACGGCAGAGGCTCTATATCCTCACTGGGCAAACTTCCTGAAATCAAACGATATTCTTATTGCGGAGAGTGGTACTTCTTCGTAGGGACTGGGGTTTGTTCTCTTGCCCAAGGGATCTCACCAACTTACTGCTCGGGAAATTAGTCAGTTCGGACGTCGAGGTCTGAAACCGATTGTGTTTGTACTCAACAACTCTGGCTATCTAATCGAACAACTTGTTTGTAGGAACCCCGCCATGGCCTACGACGATCTAGCTTCATGGCACTACTCTAAGCCCTGAAGCGCTTGGCTGTGACGGCTGGTTAACTGCTCGTGTCGCCACATGTGGTAAATTTGATCAGGCATTAAAAGCTGCAGAACAAAATGGTACCGGAGTGTATATATAGAAATTGTACGTTGTAGCATTAAACATACATATGTCATTGTTCCGAGCGAACACGGTTAGATAAGTGTACGACAGCCTACATATAATACCTATGGAAATCTGAGATACAAACCACAACATATGTTAGGGTAGCGTACCAAAATTTTTCAATTACTATAGGAATATCATATAATATAGGCATAATACCTTTATTTGACTCTTAGAAATGACATGGGATGATAAAACAAATCGGTCTTATTGCCCTAGTAGCAATTGGAGTAACAGCCCTGTTTTTTGGAGCCAGCATTGCATTAACGCAAGCACAATCAGCAGCAGAAACAGCGGTAGCTGCAAAAAGAGGAACGATCCCACCAGGCTGGGAGCACTCTGTGCCCGTACTGTAGGGGAAGGAAAAGCAATAGCACACAACCCTCACTGCTAACCGGCGCTCATGAGGTGATCAGCTCCTTTTTTTAACGGACCCATTGTCAAGGCCAAAAATCTGTAAAAGTGGTTCAATCAGATTTCCCTGAACAGTTGTTTGAACTGCTGCTCGTTCCACTTTTCGTAACATCACAGGAGGATATTAATGGATGGTTTTGACTTAGAGCCTATGCGAAAAGTCCTGCTGCTCTGTAAGTAATACATGTACAAGCAAAATGTAACATAGCTACGTAGT
>JASHSN010000448.1 GCA_030038695.1 Nitrososphaeraceae archaeon | reverse complement strand
AATATCATTGATCTGATTTTTTACATCTATTTCCGTTTCTTTTTCACTACCATATGATCTGACAATATTATCGCTTTGGCTCTTCATCTGCAAGGCTATCAATGGCATATTCAGCTCCATTCCGTGTCTGTAGCTTGCAACATCAGTCCAACCGCCATCATGAGGTAATACCGAATATCTGAATTTATATGGTCTCGTTTCGTTTGCATCTGGTGTAGGAATACATGGTCCCATTATTCCATCTGAAGATAATATTTCGATACTTCTTAGCAAAGTAAGATATATGGAACCATCTCTTACTTCATGTGATGGTATGCCTAGGTGAAGTATACTCACCCCTCTGTTTTGATTTTTGTCAGAGTAGTCTGTCCACTCTAAGGAGGGAAAGATACCAGTTGGTCTTTCTGCCCAACCCTCGCCTTTTAAATCAGTATCTGAATTCTTAGAATGACAATAAAGGTTCGTCGGTCTTTCTATCGCACCAAACTGTGTTCCTGACCAGTAACTATTACAAAAATTTGTTCTATCTTTACGATTTGATGGTAGTTGTTGTAATCCTGAGTCAAATTTTACTCTAATTCTTGAATGCGGATGCCTATCATGTATATGAGTAACTAGATCTATTCTTGACAGATCTTTGTAAATAAATATCTCTTTTTCAACATCAATAAAGTGATGTCTGTAAATCAAGGGTTTTAATTTATCTGCCAATCTGTACGGCCAACGTAGTGCGAAATACTTGCTTTTGAATGTAATATGTGATCTTATTTTCCCTGTTACTACCTGAAAACTTTCAGGTTTAAATGAACCATATTTTATTCCTTCTCCAAGCTCTGATTTTAATAGTCCAAGATTCTCTCTGTGGTAGTATAAATCCCCGATTTCCTCTTCAAGATATATCTCATTTCCTTTTACGTATTGTTTGCCATCCTTTGATATTGCAAATATGGCAGTTTCTGGATCTACTTCGATGCTAAATTCTGAATTCTGAAACGACGTCTGATCTTGCTGTGCAATTTTCGTTGTTGTTCCCGGTGATACTTTTGTTATGTTTGCAATCCTAGTAAAAGCAGTGATATTTGCAACTTTCAAAGAATTGACATATGACTTAACTACCTCATAGGTTCTATAACCTAAGGCTGGAACATCCGCAATGAATCCAACCTTTGCTCTCTTGATGCCATTACCATTATGATGAAAAGCTAAATCTATAACCTCTATATCAACTATTTTTCGGTCATCTGTTGATCTTAGGCAAGATATTCCATACACTGCTTCTTGCATTTTCTCTTCCTTATCTTCAAATTCCAAAACAACTTCTGTCCAATTCTTTACTCTCCATGCAAGTGAATTAAATACAATTATGCTTAACGTGCCGTCATTATTACTGCTTTCGCTTTCAATCTCCTGTTTCTTATTAAATACTATATGTTTTAATATTTGCAACAAGCACATATGAAGAGTTTTCTTAACAGTATCGTCTATAGTATTGAAGGTATCCTGTATTTCTCCATATACGTCATCTATACCTGTACCTGGAAGAGCATCATGCATAGCTATAAAGAGGATTTTCCTCCAATAGTTTCGAAGCTGGTCAGAAAATATATCCGTGTAACCATATAATAAACACAATACAGCATTCCATCGCTCCAACATAAGCAACATATTTTCATATTCTTTGGCTCCTTGTTTTATCCACATTCTTGAAGAAGTACAGTCTGGAAAGACTTCAGAAAGTTTGCCCGAGTACATCTCTCCTTTCCTTATCAATAGTTGTTTTTGTAGTTGCGACTTCTTTCGCTCATATTCCAGTCGTTCCTTTATATTTTTCATTTTCAAATTTTTTTCTAATGCTGTGAAGAATTCTGATGGTGTAGAAATAATAATTTGTGGCAATTTATCGATTTCGCTTGGTTCTTTTTTAGCAGAATAATGCCGATGATCAATTCGATTGTTATTATTAGTGAGATCGTTGTTCTTGATACCTTCATTCCATTTCCTTACTACATCTGAAGTTTCTGCTTGAGGGAGAGTTACTCCACTTCCTGATGGCATAAGAATCTGATCAGTTGTAGCAAAATCCTTCAAATAAAGATAAGATTCTTCTAATTTGGTTAGATCTAAACCTGCCCTATAACCTAGGGGCATCCAATGACTGAGAATACGAGAACCATCCAAGCCCTCCCATAAGAATTCAGAAGGTTTAGCTTCTTCTGCTCCTCTTCTAAATGCAAAGTACTTGTAACCGCAACCTAATAGAATTTGTGGCCATTGAGCATTAAAGCCAAACTCATCTGCACCCCATGCAACAACAATTTTTTTCTGATCAAATTTGTTCTTAATATATGTCTTGCCTTCTGATATTTCTCTAATCAGAACCTCACCATGAGGTAGCATTACATCACACAACAAATACTGCCCTCCTGCTATCTCGATTCTTCCTTGTTTTATGAAGTTAGTTATATCAGCGAAAAGCTTTGGATAATTGTTTTCAATATGCTCTAACAGAAAGGTCTGTTCGATAGTAAATTTATAGTCTTTATGACCTTTGACTAGATCTACTACCTGTTTTAGAATCAATTCTATGTTTATGTAAAAATAGTCTTCCTTAGTAAATACCCATATCGCATCATAGTGTGTAT
>JASHSN010000447.1 GCA_030038695.1 Nitrososphaeraceae archaeon | reverse complement strand
AGACCTCCTTCACTGTCTTGAGTAAAAAAGTCTCCATTGCAGGGTGTTCTCAATTTAGATCCAGGACCGATTCTTTTCTTTTTAACATTATCCTTTGAAGTTTCTGTTGTCATTGATTATATCCCTTACCTTGATTTTGGTTGAGTAGGTTGTATGGCTGGCAATTAATAATTGATAAAGAAAAACGTAGCTCCTCTCTCGCCACAAACTATTTTGTTCTGCATCTCCTCTGACCATAACTTCACCTCCAGCTATGGCTATGTCTTTGATGTCATCTTCCTCTGCTTCAACTACATCTATGTCTGTCTTAGAGAAGGAAAAAATACGTATGGAGCTCAAAAACTTCGTTGATAAGAGTTCCTCACAGATCCACTCTGCAATAGGCATGTGGTCACAGACCTTCCTGTCACAAGACCGCAATTCTGTCCACAGTATATTTATTGGATTGAACCTACTACCTTATATTCTATATATTGATAGTAATTTTGAGTCGCACATGACTTCAGTTGCGGGTAGCGAAAAGACCGAGGTAGTCTATGGAAGCTCAAACGTATTAAATACTGAAACCAAGTTTTTCTCTAACGCAAGACTCAAAGTTGATACTTGCATGGATTATACGCGTCCATCGTTAACCCTTGGGAGAGAATCAATAACAAAATCATTCCTAGATGCCAAAGGCAGAGACGTGAAATTGAGATACATTACTGAAATCACAACCGAAAATATTTCTTACTGCAAAGAACTAAAGAAAATTGCAGACGTTAGACATTTGGATGGAATCAAGAGTAATTTTATGGTAAGCGAGAACGAATACCTCGCACCAGCAGTCTCGACTAATACCTTCAATATAGCGTCACAAATTATCTACAGCAATCTACGTGAAATAGTAGAACAACAGCAGTACATGTTTGAAACTCTATGGACTAAGGCGATACCAGCTGACCAGAAAATAAGAGAGATTGAGGAGGGCATACACCCTGTTAGCACTAGAGTCTTAGAAGATCAAGATCAAATTATCAACGAGATAAGACGATTAAATTATAGTTCAACTAGATTGTCGGTTTGTTCGGCGTTTGGTGGGATGCAAATGAGTTACAAGTATCTTTTTGATTCATATATGAACATAGTAGGGAAGCATCAAAAAGGAGAAGGTGAAGGGATGAGATGGATTATGAGTATAGATAAAGAAAATCTAAATTTAGTCAAAATATTTCTAAAAGCAGGAATACAAATAAGACATGTCAAAAACCTACCACCAATGAATTTTGGTGTTTCAGAGAAAGAAATGGCAGGAACGATAGAAAAGATGGAAGGTGGTAAGGTGAGTCAGAGTTTCCTATTCAGTAACGAACCTCTTTATGTTAACCACTTTAATTCTTTGTTTGAAGAGATATGGAAAAATGGGATTGATGCTAAAGTGAGAATAGAAGCGATCGAAGAAGGAGTTGACTCAGAAAGAATAGAGATCATTCAAGAACCTGTTGAAATACAAAAGCTTGCCTTCAGCCTTATACAAAAAGCTAAAAAAGAAATACTGGTAATGTACTCTACCGCTAATGCATTTCATCGCCAAGAGCGTTCAGGAAAAATTCAGTTAATAAAGGAAGCAGGAACAAAACGAGGAGTAAAGGTTAGGATCCTAACACCTGAGGATGAGCTAGTCTTAGAAACAGTACGAAAGCTGATGATGGTACAGGAAGGAGGACTGCAAGCACATGAAAATATTGGTATTAGATACATTCAGCCGCATTTACAAACTAAGGTTACTATCATAATAGTAGACAGAAAATATTCTTTAGCTGTAGAACTAAAGGATGATACAAAACGAACACCAATCGAAGCAATTGGATTAGCAACTTACTCTAATAGCCAATCTACAGTTTTGTCTTACGCTTCAATATTTGAAAGTCTTTGGACACAAACTGAATTGTATCAAAAACTAAAAGAATCAGAGGAAGTTAAGGATGATTTTGTTCACATAGCAGCTCATGAATTACGCGCACCTATACAACCAATACTTGGATTAGCTGATATTCTTCGCTCCAAAGAAACAGATGGCGGACAAGAAGCAGAGTACCTGGATATGATAATTAGGAATGCAAAAAGACTCCAAAGACTTACCGAAGACATTCTAGACATCAGTAGAATAGAAAGCAAATCACTAGATCTAAAAAAAGAGTCATTCAATTTAAGTGAGATGCTATTAAGTACCATCACGGACTGTAAGAACCAGCTTGCAAAGGAACACAAAGAGAATCTGAAATTAGATTATATAGACCCTAAAGAAGATATCTTTATCGAGGCAGACAAGGGCAGGATTAATCAAGTAATTTCAATTCTTGTAAGTAACGCTCTTAAATTCACAGCGCAAGGTACTGTAAGTATAATTGCAGCTGTAATGCCAATTAAGAATGAGATTGTTGTAAGTATATCCGATACTGGCCCCGGCATTGATTCAGAAATATTCCCTAGACTATTCACCAAATTTGCCACAAAATCTACCACGGGTACTGGACTTGGTCTCTTCATATCAA
>JASHSN010000053.1 GCA_030038695.1 Nitrososphaeraceae archaeon | reverse complement strand
GCATCGATGCCACCATCGGCCTGAATATATCCTTGGAATCCGTGTTCTCTTAGCTTTTGCTCGATTAGTTGCATTTTTGGCAGGACTTCTGGAATGAATTTTTGGCCTGCAAAACCTGGGTTTACGGACATTATCAACACTACATCAACCTCTTGTAAATGGGAAAAAAGCCAATTTGGAAGATCCGAGGACGGATTTATGGCAATACCGGGGCTGATTCCATTAGAAAGTAATCTGTCTGTAATCCGCGCAAATTCACTTCCAGTGCACGCCTCAGCATGAACAGTAACGATGTCGCATCTAGCATCAATATATTCTTGGATATGATCTAATGGGTTTTCAATCATAAGATGGGCATCGAACGGTAGTGTGGTAATAAGTCTTAGCTGTTTGATTGTATCTGAAAAGAAGGTAGTGTTAGGGACAAATCTACCATCCATGATGTCAAGATGTATAATATCTGCGCCTCCGCGTTCTGCACTCTTTATCTTCTCCTCGTAATTCTCTTGCTGTCCAGCTATAATAGACGGTGCAATGAAACATTCACTTCGAAGTTCTTCTAACAATATCGGGGTGTGTTCTTTTGGTGGAGCCTTCCCATGCCATTGCGGATTGTTCGTCATATGCTTTATGCCATTCCCTTTAATTGTGTTTGCGATAATTATAGTCGGTCTATCCTTTGCCTCGCATGCTTTGTTCAGAGCGTCGATTATCTGTTCAACATTGTGACCACTTATCTCAATTACGTTCCAATTGAAGGCCGACCATTTATCACGAGTAGGGTCGAGAGGCATTATGTCTTCAGTGAAACCGTCTTGTTGGATGCGATTACGGTCCAATATAGCGACTAAGTTATGTAGTTTGAATTTAGGAGCAGCCATTGCAGCTTCCCAGATCTGACCTTCGTTTGATTCTCCATCCCCTATCAGAGTGTATACACGATTTTTTTTTCCATCTAGCCTATTTGCCAGCGCTATCCCTATCGAAACTGAAAGCCCAATTCCCTCCGATCCTCCTGAAAATTCAGTTCCTGGTACACTTTGGTGGATGTCTTGCGGAGTATATCTGATCGGATGACCTTGCAGTCTGCTCCCAAGCTGACGCAAGGTCTTCATTTCAGCAGCTGAAAAATATCCCGCTATGGCCAGTGTTGCGAAGTAACCAGGAGCCGAGTGCCCCTTCGAGTTGATAAAATAGTCCCTTTCTTCCCAAGCAGGGTCTTTTGGTGAATGCTTCATTTTTCTGAAATAAAGAACGCCCATTAATTCAGCAGCAGAAAATGATGCCCCGGGATGACCAGAACCGGCTTCCGCAATTCCTTGAATAGCAAGCATTCGGATGCTACATATTTTCCTCTTAAGATCAAGGTAGCGCATCTTAAAACCCATTATTAGCATCCCGACCATTCAAGTACTTTCAGATGATAAGAGCTGCTGCAGGGAAAATAAAAAGCTATATGTAAAGGAGTCCGACCATCTCTAGTTAAATTTAGCATGGTTGGTATAACTGTACAAGATGCAAGATTTGACCAGCTGGAAACTGCGCTCTTAGTTGTTGGTATATTCGAAAATGAAAATGATTTTTTCGCTTCAAACGATTTAGATTCTACAATATCTTCAGCGATTATGGGGCTCATAGAAAATAAGGAATTCAAGAGGAGTTTTGGATCAACTTTGGTTCTGCATATGATGGGCAGAGGACTAGTAAAAAAAATTATGCTGATAGGTCTTGGAGCGAGAGACAAATTTAGATGTGAAAATGCTAGAATTATTGCCGGAAAATCGGCTCTTAAGGCGAAGGATCTGAACATTGAAGAGTTCTGCATTTTACCTTTTACAAAGGCTGATGAAGCGTTAATAGAAGCGATTTCTGAAGGCGTCTTTCTGGCGCTATATTCTTTCAACAAATATAAGACAAACGGGAGGAAGACTATCACTACTCCAACACGAGCTAAAATTTTGGTTAATTCAAATTCCTCGAAATTCCAGACGGTGGTAGACAACGCAGATCTGACAACACAGGCAGTAAATTATGCGCGTGATTTGGGCAACTTACCACCTAATGAATGCCCACCATCAGAATTAGCAAGGTTTGCGTTGGCACTTGAGGCTGAATACGGGATAAAGACGAGCATATTAGAGCGGTACGAAATGGAATCTATAGGATTGAACGGGATAGTTGCTGTCGGAAAAGGAAGCAGTAATCCTCCTAAATTGATAGTTTTGGAATATCATGGAGATACGAATCAGCAAAAGCCTTATCTTTTGGTTGGGAAGGCGGTTACCTTCGACACAGGTGGTATTTCATTGAAACCTGGTGATAAAATGGATGAGATGAAGTTTGACAAGTGTGGGGGGTGCACGGTTCTAGGAATATTAAAGGCAGTTGCATCTTTGGGACTTCACGTAAATGTTATAGGGATAATTCCTTCGGTGGAAAATATGCCTTCTAGCAGTTCGTACAGACCTGGTGACATAATCAGGATGTATAATGGTAAGACAGTAGAAATTTTGAACACCGATGCAGAGGGCAGAATTATTCTCGCTGACGCAATGGCGTTTGGCGTTGCAAAATACAATCCTCAATCTATTATCGATTTAGCAACTCTCACTGGCGCGTGTATTATTGCTCTTGGGTCTAACGTCGCGGCTGCAATAGGGACGAACAAGCAGCTGGCCGAAAGATTGATTAAAGCGTCTGAAGAAACAGGCGAAAAAATATGGAGTCTCCCATTATACGACGAATATCACGAACAGATTAAGAGTACAGTTGCAGATATTAAGAATATTGGTGGTAGACCAGCAGGGGCAATCACAGCAGCAGCATTTCTATCAAATTTCACGAATGATATCCCGTGGATACACTTAGATATTGCAGGAACTGCGTGGACTCAGGAGGGCACTTTTGATCGAAGTTATAATCCTAAGGGCGCGACAGGGTTTGGCGTTCGTACTTTAGTGAAATTGTTAACAAATGATACCCACATATAAGCACGCTTGGACATAAACAAGCTAAACATGCTCTTATCCTCATTAGCATAAGAGCGTTGACCTTCAAGCCTATAGCCTGTGAACAAACTGTCGATCTTAAAAAGTGCCAGCACTGCTGCTTCCCAACCGCTCACGCAGGTAAGTAACACAGCAGCGACGACAGGTTTGACTTCCGGGTTCGGAATGGGACCGGGTCGCACCCTGCCGCTATGACCGGCTTAACACTACTATTGCGAGGGGTCAAATTAATCTTGCCCCTCGTCGAAGCCTCTTTTACTCTGCACCAATTAAACCTAATAAATCAAATCCCTCTGCAGATTTTGCCTCAAGCTGTACAATTGAGATCAAGTGTTCGTCAGGATCTTCAAAAATTGCATGCTTGCCGAATGGTTCTTCTTTAGGCTCTTTAAAGAATTTCACCTTTTTTTCTTTTAATCGCTTGACGGTGTTATCAAGGTCGTTTATCATAAACCCAGTCAACATAGTTGGAGCAGATTTAGTTTTTTCTCTATCTTTCGCTGCACGTAGGGCTAAAGCGGTACCATTGCCGAAAAACTCAGTCCACTCTTCAGATTGATACTTTAAAGGTAGACCTAGAACATCCTTATAAAATTCAATAGATTTTTTCATATCTGCTACTAAGAGGATTATCGCTCCCAACTTCGTGAGCATGACTAAGTTACACCATTATCTGGTTTAGATAGGCCGCATTAAGAACCTATCGTTAACTGGAAAAAGATGGCTTACAACGGTATGAGTCAGGCTGACAAATTATACTCTATTATGCGTATGCTAAGATTTCGTCTTCTGCCTGCCCCTTTTGAAGAGTAGATTATTGCAATCGCAGTCTAATCTGTAATTAAACTATATTAAACTTTCATTAATAGCTTGTCACATTTAAAATACGCATTAGATTTCGTGAAAGTTTTAGGAACTATTACTCCAGATTATTGGTTCAAAATGCCTATATCCGCTCATTTCTTTCATAAATTGATGAATTCAAAGACAACAATTACTTTGGGCACTATGGCCATTGCAGCAGTAGTCTTACTGTTTGCTTCAGGCCCTGTTGTTGGAAGCCAACAAGCATTAGCATTCGTAGTCATACACGGCGGCGGCTGGGGCTGGCACCACGGTTGGGGCTGGCATGGCGGCTGGGGCTGGCACCGACATTGGTGGGGCTGGCACGGCGGCTACTGGGGACACCGCTGGTAGGATTAATCACTGACTGCGTCAGAATTGGATTAAACTTCTCTTCCATCTATTTTTTATCGTTTTTGAAATACTAGTAATTATAGATCGTAAACATACAAAAGGGCCATTTGTTTGTTTGTTTGTTTGTAATATTGTGTTATATACACGTAAATTAAAACTATAAGCATGCATCCTCAAAAACTGTTCTTTATCTACGTTGCAAAACACGAAGAATGGGTACAAAGACAGCAAGAGGATTGGGATTATGTTTCATCCATGTCTAGATTTTACCGCTGGTGGATCAAACGCAACTTTGAACTAAATTTCGACGTAGAAGCTGATATTCTACCTGTGGTACCTGGAAAGCTTTTTGATAGAATGACTATAAATTACCTTACTAGGGATCACCTTGAACGTGGAAAATCAGTTTATCATTTTTACTTGTCATATTCCAAACCTTTCTTTACTGACTGTCAGACTGAAGGATATGCAGCGCCAAATTTTGGAATGATATACTGGCAGCGATTGGAACACCCGGTATCAGAGGCCAAACAAGAGAAATTTTTTGCCGATACAAACTGCACTAAGGTATCTCATGTGTTATGCCATGAAGTGCTACGAATGGTAGGAAAAAAGAGAAAAGA
>JASHSN010000446.1 GCA_030038695.1 Nitrososphaeraceae archaeon | reverse complement strand
CACAGGCTAAATTGTAAACGAATACCACGATACAGAGCTAGACATTGGATTGTTGAAAGAACCCACTCCTGGATGAATAGGTTTAGAAGATTATTGATACGATGGGAGAAAAAACTAGAAAACTACGTAGCTATGTTACATTTTGCTTGTACATGTATTACTTACAGAGCAGCAGGACTTTTCGCATAGGCTCTAAGAGCCGTATTTCATTTCCACCTTGAAGACACTCTAGACTTTTAGTTGTGAAGTAATAATGTGAATAGCTTGTGATTCCCTAATTCAGTTGACTTAGAATAGATCCTGTTTGTAAAAAATGGTTAGATTTGATTGGATATCTTACGACAACAGAAGCATTCACGACGAGTTTTTATATTCGATCAAGCATATATTGAATAGTTTGTACGATAATTTTGCCACTATTGTAGCAAAGCGATACCGTCTGTATCTGAAAGGAGAAGAGGGTAGGAGAAGACATTTAGAATGGATGCAACGTGTAATAGCCTCAATACTTTGGCTGGTGAAATTAATATATAATAGTTTAGAACAGGTCGGCTTAAAAAATAAGCGCATTACTGAAAAAGTAACAGTAGAATAGAAGACAAGTCGGAGACTCATTTATACGTTGTATATTTATAATCTATAACTTTTATAGCATTAGGCATGAGGAAATCAAATAAGTGACATTTTGGAGCAATAATTAAAATTTGTAGTAATGGGTTAGGCATGACGATGATGTTTTCGAAGCAAAACAAAAAATTGTTGAATACATTATTTAACCGGTCATTAGTTGACTTATCATATGATTAATAGCAGTTACTATTAATCATTTGAAATGACTTGACTCCACTACAACTTCTCGTTTTCAGCGGTCGATTCATAGTGGCTATTGCAAAGGTGTATTGTTCTGCATAAGCATACAACGATTTGTATGCCGGTGATCCAGCATACAAATTGTATTGGAGTTTACTTATAGCGGTTTGGGTGGTTGAGAGCTTGTTATCTGAAATGACTTTATCAGCTGCTGTACTATCGGCAGATACTTGTGGTATTCATTCGGTCCAGATTCGTATGTAAAAATATATACTTTATCACCTTTGATTGCTCCAATCTCCACACCTTGGACCTTGGTATTGTTGTCTCCTGCATAACTATATATCGATTTGTATGCCGGTAGTCCAGCAAGTGTATTATTTGTAGTTGATCCAACCAATTTGAAATCCTTAGTTTCATGTTTTAGAGCGTCATTTGAATCACTTGCATATTGAGCTAATGGGATCCCTTTTTCATCTGAAATGTCATCTACCGTTACAGTAAGACTCGCATTAGAGTTTACAGCACTAGGATAGAATGTAACAACGTCAGGCGATGAGACGTTTAAATCTTTATCCCAACTCGAAGGATACTGCAATTTTATATCATTGGTGGAATTCTCATACGTCAGTAAATTCGCTGTTGCGGTATGTTCCGCAAGTACTGCTTTATTAGTTACAACTATCAAAAAAACACCAGAAAACAACCCTACTGTAACTAACAATGCTAATGCTGTTTTATTTTTCATAGATTTTTCGCCACTAATGCGATGCTCTGTCTCATTTAAATGTATTCCCCTCTTCTGAACATGTTAATTCGAGGTGATAGATCTATATCTGCGAAGCTCCTACGTTCTAGGTCATCGTCGTTTCGCTGCCGCTTATAATTATATTTCGTATGTAAGCTTTGGATACATATGATTTATGAAAATGGATTATTTGCGTTCATATAATGTATATTTCATCTCTCCCAGCTGGACGCTTTGTTTCGCTAAAGAACGTGGTACTGTTAGTCGATCTTATCACAGTATTTGCTATTCGCCATACAGATATTATATATAATACCACTCAGCTATATAGTATCGCATACCATGACTTCCTCATTTATTGGAGGTCCACTCTGGCTGGTTTACAATTATATGATACAAGTTCATTATTCATTAGTTATAAGCAAATAACTAAACCCATCACGCCTGATGATTCTTTCCGCCTCAATAATTTGAGGCGATGACGGATCTGTTTTCATCTTTAATGATCTTGTCCTTCTTATAATTCTTCTACTTCTTTCGACAGTAGTCATTATCATTCTTAGGACCTCTTTCTATCTCAGTATGCCAACTTGTTTGTAAAAACAAGGCTTTATAGATTTGTCATGAATCTTGTAGGCCGTAAAGTGCCATGCATTCTAACCATAAAGATACACTGCGAACCAATTCGTCTATCAATTATTACGATCAGCAGTCCTTCAGTAACTTGATAAATTGGTACTTAGATTTCTTCATTGTAAACAAACTTCATTGCAATGTTCGAGTAAATAGTACTGAGGTACACTAACAAGGTGAAAATCTCAGGTACCTATCCTTCCGTGTTTTATCTTAGTATATTGTATCGCAGAATTTAAATAATTTAATACGAACAATGTTCGGACCAGTTGAAGCCTGCCTTATTGATGATAGTCTTACTTTCCATCGTCCTTTTGTTTAGCACGTGCTGTTCTGGTGACTTCGTTTTTTCATCACCATGGTCTTCTGTCAGCCCCTCATCCTTAACATTAGATACAGATTCTAGCTACAATAACCATCAACCCTTACAACTCCCTCCCATTGCGAACGCCGGACCGAATCAAGTTGTGACCACAGGGTCGACCGTAATTCTGAATGGGTCGGATAGCAGAGCACCTAATGGAGTAATTCTATCATATTCTTGGAAGCAGATTCAGACAGACGCTCAGACTACCTTGAGCGGAGTGAACACACCTGTATGGGAGTTTAAAGCTCCAAATGTCTCTGCAGATACACTTCTACGATTTCAACTAAATGTTACGGATAACTTGGGACAGGTAGGCACTGCTTTCGTAAATGTCCTTGATAAGCCATCATCCACATTCATTACCTCACCATCGAATCAGATCATAAAATCACCCTTCATAGCTGTCCATTTATTACCAAAACTAAAAACAGACAATAATAACAATGCCACAAAAATACTGCCATCATCATTTCCATCAATTCAAAGGCTACATATGGTAAAGATTACCTCACCTATCAAAGGCCAACAACTTCCAATAAACGGGACGCTCACGATAACTGGAACATCCCTTGCTAATTCGACGTCTGCTTTTTGTCAAGTTTCAGTTATTGTAAATGGTATCAGACCATATCAAAAAGCTGACGCAACAGGAAATGGTGGAGCAAATGACTATTCTACATGGAATTATAAGCTAATTCCTACGTACGCTGTTATTAAACAGGGACAAAATAAGATAACTGCGAAGTTCTCTTGTTATAATAATCCTAGTCTCATATCATATAACAGTGTAAATGTAACTGGACTAGCTAATAACAATCCTTCAATAATTGAAGATAGTTCAAAACAGGTAAACAATTCTGTCAACTGCAGATTATATATATATGCCAAACCAGGTCCATGTGCGTAGAATAACTGTACTTGCGCAGGTACTGCTGTTTATTAAATGAAGAGGCTTGTCTACTGATTTCATTAATATCTACTTCATCCTTTCCTGCCTCTACTGGTTTTGGTTCATCCCATTTCAATAAGGATTCGCATACCTAGACGGCTCACCGAGATTATTCACGGGGTTCAAAAATAACAGCTACCGCTAACTGCATTCTGCAGAAAGAAGTATTGATGATTGAAGAAGGGAGAGCGTGGGTATCATACTTAGTATAACGAATAGAGCATCATACTCTCCAAATCTAAAAGGGCAGATTGTTTTGTTAGAACCTATAGAATTAAAGCTTGTATAATTTGTTACTACGTGCTACTCCTCTTTACTCTTGTAATCCTTAAGGCTAGGCATCTCATTTGAATTTTTATTTAATGGCTTGTCATCGACTTTTTTCCTTCTGAATTTCTCGGTCATAATATAAAGGTAGAGAGTAATGCATTTTATTCTTTCTATAATATGGCGGTGATTTGAGGTTGACCTTGTGAATACCTTGTGAAACAATTCGTACAGATAACTTCATATTTTCCTGAGTGTCATTCATCCTGCTTAACTGTGCCAAGATTTTATCATACTCGAAAAAGTAATGTTTGAAAAAATTGATAGGTGAATATATGAAAAATATGAGTTTTATAATGTGGATACTTGTGAGCCATCGTCTGACAACCCGCAATAACCTATCAAGCCTTTTGATCGTCACAACTTGTCATGTATTTCTCCTCGTACAACTGAATTGACCAAACGAGAACAGGCTAGATTAATATTGTCAAAGACACATTTTTAAGCTGCCACAACATGCGCACTACGGTAAACATGGTACAAGACGAGCCCACGCTTCAAGAAAACCGGAAAGACGGAGTTGGTATAACAGCAGAGGAATTTATTTCCACAAGTCAGGAAGCAACTAGACAAATCGAAAAGCAGAATGATGTTGCAAGCACCACAGAATCACTTGAACCAGACAAATCGAAATCAACAAGATGAGATGAAAGCAAACCGGTGAATAGCAAGGCTAAATCAAATCAAATTCATGCTAGAACTAATGATGAGGAAGGCGAGGATAGTGAATCAAAGACGAAATCCACTGGCAAAGCGGACGCCCATATTTTACCTTGGTATCATGTCCGAGTGCCGATTGAAAAATCACATATCATCACCAATGAAATATTTAGAAGGAAAAAATTAGGTGAAAAGTACTTTACTTTAACATTCAGTTACCCCAACCCGCACCCTGAATTCATAGGTGTTGACCAGGACGATTGATATCGGAGTCACAATTTAGTGCTACTCGATCGCTCCTCGATATCTTCACAAAAATCATACTCTTACTACCACTGCGCTCCTAACTCAACATAATTTTATCCTCTCAAATTTGTGATTTGATGATTGATAATGAAGATATCGAATTACCTGGAATTTAGCACCAGAGACCACGATCTGATCTCTTCTGGATTGACACATAGCGATCAAGGCAGCATGAAAAAAGAAATGTCTTACACAAACCTAAGGTGTAAAAGGTTGATGGAATGTGGATAACGTAGCTCAAGATAGCGAGGTGTTATTTTACCACACGATTATATGAGTGCATGCCTCGATTAACCATATTATGTTTCAGGAACGGAACTTACCCATTCAAAATAAGTAACGAGGAATGATTCTTCAGACGTTGGCTAACTTGTTTCGTTTCACAATCTCATAATTATAACGAAGCATTTGGTTGCAGAAGGAAGGCACCTAACGCATGCAATTTTATAGAGTTGTACAAGTACAACACAGACTATTTTCGAAATTCGTCACGTAAACCATATTGCACATTCCATCCAGACTTCCCATTAGAGATTATAACAGATTCTATAATTTTACGTTCTTTTAGCTCCACTAATGCATACCACACATCCTGAGGACTATAATTTGTAAGCAGAACCAGATTTCGAAGGTTGATTCTTGGATTGTTTTCTATTGATTTTAATATTTTTTGATATTTCTCTGCTCCTAATTCAGTCTGTGCTTCCAACTTCATCTTTCATTTTCTCCTAATGGCGTCAATTTCTTCTCAAAGCGTACTTATCACACGACATTTATAATGATATACTATATTTTTCTGTTAGAACCCAGTAGATTATAAAAGCCTCTCTGAGCTGCTGAAGAACGCCAGCCAAACCAAATAATACCACCAAAATACGCCTGTATGTCAAACGGTTTTCTCATGTATATATATTTAATATATCGAATATCAAATTAAACGACTGAAAGTTATTGTATATTATGAGCAAAGAACCATGGAGGACAGACAATAACTACGAACAAGATGAGCAAGAGTAACCTCTACTAACTGTTTCTGCCAAAGTGTTCTGAATCTGAATCCAGTAGAGACGAGGGTGAACAGAAATTTGAAGCAGGATGTATATGCTAACCATAACTATGAAACAGAAGAGAATTTGGCACAGTGAGAAGATACCTTAGATGTATAGGTAGTTGATACTTAACCTACTATAACGATTCATCTATTGAGTAGTATTCAGTATTAAACCGGGGTAAATTATGGCCAGAATAATACAGTCGGAACTCACTCTTCACTTTTTGTCTCATCACATTGTTCTGCTACTATTCCAAACTAGACGTTGACTGCCCAATTGGTCTAATAAGAGATCCTGAATGTTACACCAATCGCTTTTTATTAGCCTAACTCACGAACCTACCACGTTGCATAGTTAGTAGCCTAATACTCCTATGAGCGTGATTCAACACCATAGGCTTGCCAATTCCAAATATCTGATCAAACAAGTAAGCAAATAAGCATGTGAGTGTAGCCATAAGAACAGTAAATACAATTAAAACTATCATATTTCGTATATGATGGACAAGCATGCGCTCATATCTTAAATATGACTATTAAAGATTACAGACCAATGTCTGGGGCTGATGTTATCGAACAAAGGATCAAAACAGCCACCGAAGACATGCCCAAGGCATGTTATTCTAAACTTCTCAGGTTGGGCCCAAATGGTCTTCTAATAGCCGATTATTTGATCAAGTATAAATTAGAGGCTACGAAAGGTGTAAAAGATTCTACTAGGGCAACGGTTTGTAATAATCTAGAACTTTTCGCAAGAAGGGTGAACAAACCGTTTATTGATATAACTAGAGATGATGTACTTGGATATTTAGACGGTTTAAAGAAACCAGAGGATTATACGAAATATGATGGACAAGCATGCGCTCATATCTTAAATATGACTATTAAAGATTACAGACCAATGTCTGGGGCTGATGTTATCGAACAAAGGATCAAAACAGCCACCGAAGACATGCCCAAGGCATGTTATTCTAAACTTCTCAGGTTGGGCCCAAGAAGGATCAAGATCCTCGTCAGGGGTGGAAAGGTGTCGCCACTCTATACTCAATTCACATAACTCAATTCTTCAAATGGCTATACTATCCAGATATAGGCCCTAAACGGAGACAGACGCCAGCCGTTGTACAGGACTTACCTCGATATGAAAAGCCAGAGACACCATATGAAACGGTTGAACTGTGGACATCGGAAGATAATAAGTTATTTCTCAAGTATTGTCCCCCCAACCCCAAAATTAAATGCTATCATGCCATTGCCGCTTTTACTGGTGCGCGTCCACATGAGATATTGAACATAAAGATGGATGAAATTAAATGGCTACCTAATGGACAGCCTACTTTCCCTGTAACCGGAAAGACAGGTAGGAGGCAACTCACGATATTATCACCATATTATACTGATTATCTAAAGAAATGGATAGAATTACATCCGAAAGGTACAGTACCTTCGTCATACTTGATCTATTCCAAGAAGACAGGTGGAAAACTTACTCCCAATTCTCTTTGGTCGATATATATACGAGAGTTGAAGCCCCACTTTACTAAACTTCTAGATGAGGCAATCGGTCAGGATGATAGAAAGCAGATAGAGCAATTATTATTGAAGCCTTGGAACCCATATCTAATCAGACATTCGACTGTCACGGAGTATCTGGTCAGAAAGAGACGATTGTCGGGAAAGCACGCAAATCAATGGTTTGGCTGGAAGAAAGAATCTAACATGGCGGCAAGATATGAGCACTTTTATGGAAATGAGGCAGAGGAATTATTAGCAGAATCCTTTGGACTCAAGGCAGAAGTAAAGAAGGAATCTTCTAATCTTCTAGAACTTAGAGTCTGTCCGAATGTAAACTGCGGAGAGCCAAATAATCCAGATGCGCCTTTCTGTATCAAGTGTAGAGTGCCCCTGACGGTGACTGGATATATGGAGAAAGAAAAGGAAAGTTTAGAGATGAAAGAACAGATGAACAAGATACAGCAACAGTTAAAGTCCTCTCTGGAGCTTTCGTCCAAACAAAATATTATGATAGGTGACGTCATGTCCATGTATGATAAGCTAAAAGATGATTATAACGATCTCAAAGGTCTCTTAGCCAAGTCGATGTCCACGACGAAGACTGTATTTGGTAGGATGGAGGAACTGGAAAGTGACATGAGAGGGGGACTGTTGATAAAACTAGGGAAAGGGCCAGGTGATGCCAGGTTAACTCCTGAGGAGGAACGAAAGGTTATGGAGTTAATTAAGGCCGAATTACAAAAAAATAGGCGCCTAGTGGATGGTGTATTAGTAGACACACGCCCATTGACGACATAACTCGCAGCAAGTCTTGTCTAGAGATAGGGAGCTATATTTGATAGCATAGACGAATTGCAGAGCTTCATGAGCGGGGGACTGTTGATAAAACCAGATAGAAGAACTGCTGAGGAAGTACAGCGGAGAGCAAAGATACTCTTACAGGTAGCACCAGATTGGCAGAAAAGGAGGTCGTAACATAACAGCCCTCCCAAATAGCCTAGATTTTGGTGATATACTCAAGTTCGGAACTTTGGGAGCTGGAGTCGGATGTGCTCAAGGTCCTAACAGCGGAGATTTTGCCCATATAGTTGGTTGGAACACAAAGGCTGGACCATGTTTCGGAGGTGCTCTTGGTATGGCGGTAGTTAGGCTAATCTATAAGTAATGACTAGCAACACTTGTAGCGACATAGATCCTTCATTAGGAAAACAAATTGTATCGGCGCTCATGGATTGTAGATATATGTGAGAGGGTTCAAACATCAAACCTAGCCAAGGTCGGCTACCTTCCAGGCTGGTTAAAGCACTCGTGGTCTATATCGATGTCGCAACCTGGATGAGTTGAGCTGTCATCGGCAAAGCCTCCGCCACCTTCAGTGTTACCGCCTTCTATTGCCAGTCCTCCACCATTAGCGTCGCTACCTACCCCATCTGCTAGTCCACCTTCATGTCCATTTTCACCGTTAGCCACAGCACCTTTTCCCATCGCAAGACCACCGTCTCCTCCCTTGCCATTATTTCCATTATCACCATTCTGTCCGTCAGCAATACCGCCGAATAGCGCCATGCCACCATCTCCTCCATTTCCGTGGTCTACTCCGCCATCTCCTCCGTTAGCGGTGCCACCTCCGAGTACGAAACCTCCTCTGCCGCCATTCGTGCCGCAATGTTGGTTAGCTGCATCGCCATCGCCTCCGTTTCCTCCGTTTGCAATACCTCGATTAATAACCCCACCGTTACCACCATTACCGCAGCTGCCGCTTGATTGGAATTGGTTATTATCCCCGCCATTTCCGCCTCTAGCTATTCCAAACTTCTCAGCAAAATCCAGATACGCCGTAATTTCACCACCATTGCCCCCATTACCGTTTTTACCGCCGGTGTTTATGTCGTTACCTGAGCCACCTTTGCCTCCCGTGACGTCGCAGCTATTCACCGTATTGCAGCTGCCACCATCGCCCCCATTACCGTTTTTTGAATCACCGCTATTGCCGCTGTTACCCTGTCCGCCAGATCCTCCAGAAGCAGTACACTCGTTGATGGGGCGGCAGCTATCCGTGCCCCCGTACCCTCCGTTACCGTTATTTGAATTACCACCGTCGTTAAGATTAGTTGAACCCCCAGAACCTCCATTAGCTGAGCACACCACCCCGAGAAAGCCACAGTTGTTGGGGCCCAATCCTCCATCACCTCCATCACCGTTATTTGAACTCCAGCCGTTGAATCTATTATCCTGACCCCCCAAACCTCCTTTATAGAAGCAGACCGCGCCGAATGAACATTGTGGATTGCCACCATCTCCCCCATTACCATTATTTGAGGAATCCCGGTTGTCTAAGTTGCCAGTACCACCAGAACCACCACCAACGTCGCAGACCGCTGCAAGACACTCGCTAGTCCCCCCGATCCCGCTCTGGCCAGACCTTTCAGCCTGGGCTTGTTGTTGTAGTAAAGAAATTCCAGACACCGTAGGCACCATAAGAGTCAGTGCTACTGTTGTCAGCAAAATTATTGTGAAACTTTTGCTCATATTATGGTTCAATTCTCAGTAGACATCTCACTCAAACAGTATATCTGAGATGCTTTACAACAATTGCTAAGAATATAGGAGAAATCTGCAGATATATTTCAACTAGATTATAATCATTAGAAATACAGACATTAAACATTCTATTCTATTGTTCTTCTTTGTAATGTGGGGGCGTTGTCTCACATCTGTGATTATACCCTTTATAACAGATGGAACGGTACGACCAGCCGGAAAGTATATAGCTAAGGATGATTATACAGATGTATAATGAAAAGTGACAAGAGTCCAAAATCGAAAAGGCGCTCGACACGTCATATCTCAGAGATAACAGCTATAGCGAGTGAATTCGGTAACTCCGCCAAAATCATTGTTCCTAGATCGTGGTTGGGTAAGAGGATCATAGCCTTTCTTCACTCAGAGTATATTTCAAAACATCCTGAGGAGCGAAGGAAAGCAGATGAACAGTGAACCTTTATTGTCCAGTATAATTCCCTTCGCAGGTAGTGGACTTATTACCCCCGACGATAATCAGTGAAGTTTACCAATCCATCTACATCCGGCGAGTATAGTCCCCTCTCTTGAACTACTCGATATGCTAATATAGCAAATTGTCGGAAACAGATTCAGGATCGGATCGTTATGATTCTGAACGATGCAGTACGTCAAGCATTGACCGCGGGCCATCCCGCTCAGGTTGTGACCCTGAACAAGGATGGTAGTCCTCATGTGTCTGTCGTCTGGGTTGGCCTTGATGGCGATGAAATTGTCTCTGGTCACATGAAGCTCCATAAAAAATTGAAGAATATTCAGCGCGATGATCGCGTTGCGATCTCAATGTTGACGGGTGGAAAAACTAATGGAATGGATAATTATCTTGTGATCAATGGCCGTGCCAGAGTTACCGAAGGTGGTGCCCCCCAACTGCTGAACCGACTGGCCCAGATCTATATCGCCCCAGGCGCAAGGTACCAGCCTGATGGAGCACCACAGGGATATATTACCCACATTACTGCTGAAAGTATTCATGGTAATGGACCATGGAGTAAGTGATATAGGTGTTGGTCTGATCTGGAAAGATTCGGTATGGTGATCCACAAAAGGAATCAGGAAGTAAGGAATGCAGATGGGAATTGCAATAGCCTCTTTTGCACATAACTATTTGGGTCTGTCTAGAAGCTAGAGGAATACAATGAGTTCAAAGCCATTTTTAATCACAGGAGCAACAGGCTCCATCGGCAGGAACGTCGTCGAATTTCTACTTGAGCGAGGTCGTAAAGTCAGGGCTTTCGTCCATAAGGGAGAGAATAACCAAAGTTCACAATTACGACAACTCGGTGCAGAGATCGCTGTTGGTGATCTTCTCGATTTCATGACGATTCGACCTGCACTCGACGGGATTTCAGGAGCCTCTTTTGTCTATCCAATTGTCCCGGGTATTGTAGACGCGACCGCCTACTTCGCTCAAGCCGCGAAAGAGGCCGCTGTTTCAATAGTCGTGAATACGTCGCAAGTCTCCGCGAGACGTGAAGCGAAGAGTCACGCAGCGTTTAATCACTGGATGGCGGAAAGAATTTTTGATTGGTCTGGCCTTACCGTAACCCATCTGCGACCGACGTTTTTTGCCGAATGGTTTCTTTACTACGCACAAAACATCAAAGATGGTCTGGTGCAAATGCCGTTTGGCGAAAGTAAGCATGCGCCCATCGCGGCGGAGGATGTAGCTCGTGTCATTGTGAGCATTCTCGAGAATCCATCAGCGCATAAAGGGAAAACATACCAATTGTTTGGTCCCAAAGAGTACACCTACCCCGAGGCGGTTGCGGAGATTTCGGCTATCTTAGGACATAAAATCACCTACGAAAGAATATCGCTTGAGGCATTTCGTGAGTGGGGGTTGAAGAGCTCGAGGAAGAGCTCACCCTTCTTTGCACAGCATGTCTTTGAAGTGGCGCAAGATCATGTGGCAGGTGTTTTCTCCGGCACCGATGAGGTGATCGAGAAAATTACGGGGCAGAAGCCAATCGGGCTTGAGGAATTTATCAGGAAACATCGTTCGGCGTTTGAATGAGGAGCTCACTTGCAGGATGACCAGCCGGATTTATCTTGTCTTGCTATAGAAGAGTCCTCCACAGATATAGAAGAGTCTTCCTATTCAAGAAGAGTATTAGGAGGATGAAGGAGGTGGGGGAGAATATTGAGTTTGCAGATAAATAGGAATACAAATTTAACTGACGTGGCTTTGACAATTACACACCCGCTTGAGAAGAATCTGGTTACCACCTATGATGCTGAGAAAATCCTCTGGGCTCTTTTGAGCAGTGTATATTTATACGGGGTTGAAGAGGGAAAAAGGAGCGACTATAGATAGTAGATATGATTGAGGCGCAGAGGGAGTTGCTGTTAAAAGAGTTTTCGAGGATGCTCTTGTAATTTGGTATGCTTAATATGCTTGTTGAAGCACAATACCCGTCACGATGAGATCTGCAAATAGACTACCCTCTATCCCTTGACATTTCCCCCAGGAAAAGCACAGCATATGATTCTATGTCACCCAGTTGGTAAAGCTCTGGCCACAATAAACAACGCCAATATTCAATTTAATGCTGGAGAAATGGCGGCTCAAAATCAAAACCAAAATCAAACTAAATGCCCAACAGGACATGCCAAAAATTTCTGTGATGGATGGCGTTTTGCCAATAATGGTTTTAAATGATATGACCTTTACATGTAAAAAATGTGGCATGTCTTTTGAAGATAAGAAACATTACGAAATTCATAAAGGAGTGCATAAAAAAGTAAAATCTAAAGTGAAAGAATATGGTACAGATATGCCATGGAGGCCAGGTTTATAATATCATCTGCTGCTTCACACTGATATTAGAATTTTAAGTTTAGATATTAGTATCATCTAACAGATTACCTATGATAAAGAAACTAAGGACAATAGCTTTAGGAACTGTAGCTATCGCAGCAGTAATAGCACTGTTTTCAACAGGTCCAGAAGTAGCACAGGTTTGGTCTCAAGCGGCTAATGCGATTCAAGAGGCCGTGAAATCGCCGCCAATACCTCCCCCCCTCGTTACTACGTG
>JASHSN010000001.1 GCA_030038695.1 Nitrososphaeraceae archaeon | reverse complement strand
GGATTTTAATGAAATCAGAGACAGGAACGGACATGATGCTACCCTTTATTCTCAAACCAGGATAGATTTTCTTAATAGTCTCCTCGAGAGCACGCTCATCTATCGAAGTATCCCTGCCCGCCGCGTTTTCAGTCGCGTGATAGAGAATATTTATCATTGACCTGACATTTCTGAAATCGGGAAATTCATCATAGATTACTTTTATCTTAGATGCCAATTCCTTCTCTTCCTGTAACGAAAAATTATTCCCCTTATCATAGTATCGAACATATTCAAGTATTATATCCAGTATCTCTTCAAAGGTATTTGATCCCGCAAGATCAATTTTGAAGTTTGCTTTTTCTAGCCTATCAAATACGGAGCTATTCGCAACTCGTATTTGTTCATATGAAGATGGGGTCAAGATCAGTAAAAGAGCAGTTGAAGGCAAGTGTACGTTGACAATAGCCTTGACAAGAGCCATCGAATCCTTATCGGCGTCAAATTCATCTATTTCCAACAACGTTAACTTTTTCAAAAATTTGAAATTCAACTTCGCTAATGCTGATAAATTTTCGATTATCTCCTCTAATGTCTCTGCAGGTGCTGTTCTGAATTTGCCTTCTATAAATAACTTCAGTACAGATATTTCGGCCGCACAAAATTCTTCACTTAACACTTTGCACACAGCTTCTGAGTCTGGTAGACTATTGGTCTCTACAAATTTCTTGACCTTGTCCTCGAGCTTCTTGCCTGTAATTGAATCGAAAAACCCGTAACCGAATATTTTTCTGACTTGCTTAGAGTACTTCGCTTTATCCTTTAAATAATAAATGATTCGTTTTCTGAAATCGTTAACGTATTCGTCACCGAAGCCTTTTAGTAATGAAGCATAAATATCGTGGATAGATCGCGGTGATATTTGAGCAAGATCGCAGTATGAAATGACGGCGTTACCAAGAGGTTGCTGCAACCCCTTAAGGTGAAAGGCAAGGTGGGTTTTACCTGAACCTACATCTTGGATCAGAGTGATTAAACGGAAATCCTTTTCTGTTGCATTTCCTTCTATTTTCGAAAATAACTCATCTATACAGGATAGCACTGCAGATTTTCCTTCTTTATGTCTGTTGCCACCGAGAATACGAGTGTCTATTACTGTTGGTGTGGGACTACTTGGATATGGATTTTGGGTCAATTTATATGGATACATCATATGTTCCTCACAAAACCATGCAGTAAACCACGGACCGTTAATCCTTCGTAACCACCTGACGATAGTTCATATTTATTTGGATATCTCGCGATCAACTGACCTACCAAATCATAAAACTTATCGTTAGTCAGTTCATGTTTTTTACACAAATCATTTCGGATTTTGCCTAGCTCGACCCAACCTATTGAAGTTGAAAAATTCGCTAGAGAGTCATCAAATTTATCTTTGAATAATCCTATGTGGTTAATATGGGACTCGATTATCCCGTGCCTCATACCTTCAGAAGAAAAGGTTTCGTCTTTGGCCGTCTGATCACTTGAATGGGATGAAGTCCGTGCACCAATTGCATCCAAAGCCACTACGAGTCGATCGGTATTTTTGTGAATAGACTGTTCCAAGGAATGTATTGCCTCTTGCGTCAATCGGAACCTAGGGTCTGAATTAAGCAGATATTGTAAATAATTCTCCTTTACCCAGCAGTAATATGCAGTACCCTTCTTGTCGATGAAGATCTGTCCATCGCTAGTCAATTTCTGTAACAGAGTGTCGATCTCAGGTTGCGCAAATTCTTTGCGCAATTCATTTTTCTTTATTCCTACCTGGCCAGCAGAATTAATTCTTTCGATCACTTGCTCTTCTGCTAACATGAGGTAGAGGTCGATAATCGTTATTTAAATCTCGACGTAACACGATACCACATATTTGATTAACAAAATTTAACTGCATCATCATCAATCTATTCAGGAATCAGGAACCGACATTTATCATTAAGCAGGGCTAGATCAACTGCTATATACGGAAAGTTGTTTCTACGATTCTTACAGACCTGATGCCAAACAGCTTCTTCTTACGTTTACGGGCATACAAGTTTATTCCAATTTTCTCGATGCATGCGCGGCATTAGTTAGATTAGTCTTTTGGTATATGTCATCTGTGATCTCCGATTTGCCGGCTTGGCACCAAGAGGTTCATGAATAAGTGATACCAGATTCATATCTCCTCCTGGACACCCTAAAATAATAGATTCGTTATGATATACTGATTACCAATACCACTTTCTGTTACCCAACTAAAACCACTTCCTTATCGTACCAAAAGAGGCAGATCCACAACTGACACAAAGCATGCACACATAGAACGATTAAAAATTGCTTTCTCTCCGCATAGCATTGTGGTGAGATATATAATACTAGTACGTATAATGCAACAAACATGCTATACACATATCCTTGTCAAGCGAGTAAAACGAGATAGAAGCTAAATTAATGGAACATGAATCTATGTCCTCATATTCCGGTAGGTATGAGGATACCGCTCTACGATGATACAACAAGGTCCATCACACAGATAAACTATACTTATAGAATAAGAATGGATGTTTCTTTTTTTAAAACCTACTGGAGGTTTTAGAGTACTTGTTTCAAAAGGTCCCTATCAGTAAATCGAGATTTGGATTTCCAGTTATATCCAAATACAGTACAACAATTTGAGCTGTGGTCTTGTACACTATGAATAGAACACCATCTTATATCCAAGTCGCACTCCATGAGTAATATCTCCGTTTCCACTAGAATTCAATTTATTCTCATAGAAGTACTTTTGACGCACACGTTAGACTAAGAATTAACTTCGAAGGTTAATAAAATGTAGTTGATAGACGAAGCATTAATAACATAAAGCATCTATACTATGAAAGGGATGATGACTAGTCTTCCTGACATAGAAAAACATGAAGACAGTACTAGGGTAGCTGACCACGCGAGTATTATGGAGGCATAGATCCCTCAATGATGCGGGCGCAAGGGATTCCGACTTCTCTAAACCGACATTGATAAGACTGGGGTTAATTGGGTCTCTTACACCGTTTTTTTTATTCAGGTAATTTCGTATTCTTTGAGTTTAGATTTACTTCTCCACATAACTGCAAATAATGACATGATGAGTCCTATCCATAATCCACCCAGAAGTATATTTGTGGAACTGACATAAATATAAGGAGTAGCATCCTCTAGATTTAATTCAATTATCCTGATCGAACCGTGCATCTGCTCAAGCCACGTGTTATATGCAGCGGTATCTGGTTCCAATAATGAAATTGATCTGGAACGTACTAACATAGAGTCTAGGTCATTGTGGATTAATCCAAAGTCAGTCCTTGGGTTTGGAAAGGACCACACAGGATTTCCTACATTCGGAAGAAGTAGTTTAACTGGCCTAAGATAATTGATGATCATGTCTGGTGTTTGGGCAGATTGAGCCCTAGACAAGAAACCTATTGCTTTGTCCAACGGATATATAGCATTCTGATAATCAAAATAAATAATGGCAGCCCCAAGAGATAGAAAGCCTAGAATGCCTATTATTAATAACCTGCAATATCTAGTCCTCAAATGCAGTTGCATGTTGCTAGTGTTAGGCGCAGTAGTAACCAGAGTTTTTGCATGTACCGTTCTTACTCTATCGGTCATGAGAGCTTTTGTCTCCGTGATATGCATCATTGTTGGATTGGCTGGAACGTTCTTTGAATGGCTGACTTCTCTCTGTTTTCTAGAGGAGTGGATGATGCTTAGATATGCTACATAAATGAAGCCAAGTGTTTGTATGGCCATGACAGGGACAAAAATCGGATTTCCTGAAAAAATCGATACAAAAATTGCCATTAATCCGTAAATACCAAAAAAAACCTCTAACAATGTGGTTTTCGTAAACGGCAGGACATACGCCTTCTCTCTCCACTCATCGTGTTTCTTCACGACACCAAACTTTGGCGTACGCAGGAATTCATTCTTTCCTCCGATTAAAGCGTCGAAGACTGCGATGGTGTTATTAACTGATATACCAGTTGCAAAAAAAATCAAGTACAGATATTGTATTGCCTTGTCCTTCCACCTATCTGCCCAAAGCTTTCTTATCATGTAAAGATATGTAGCTGGACCCATCAGAACGTATATCAGAATTCCTGTAATTGGAGCCCAGCTCACCGGATATAATTTGTAATTCAATGCCAGTAATACGGGAAAGACCAGAAACTGGATAAGAAATAAAGGATGTACTATGTGTCTCGTCAAATGAATGAAGGCCTGAATTTTCGTATCAAAAGTGATTTTTTTCTCCAATAAAATGTCCATCAGTAATTTTAGCGCAACCTGGATTGAACCCTTTGCCCATCTAAATTGTTGACGCTTTGCCGCATTCATCTGAACTGGAAGCTCTCCTTCCACAACGATATTTTCTAAGAATATCGATTTCCACCCCTTCAGTTGAGCTCTGTAGCTTAGGTCAAGATCCTCTACCAGAGTAGTCGTATGCCAGCCGCCCGCATCGAAAATGCAAGATGTTCGCCATATACCTGCTGCGCCATTAAAGTTCATAAATAGATGGGTCATGCTCTTTGCCTTTTGTTCAATCAGAAAATGTAGGTCGAGAGAAAGCGCCTGTGCTTCTGTAAGCGATGAATAGTTTTCATTTATGTGGCCCCATCTACATTGGACTAACCCGATGACAGGGTCAATAAAATAACCAATGGTTTTTTTCAGGAACCACGGTGGTGGAATGAAATCTGCATCAAAGATAGCGATAAATTCCCCTTTAGCATACTTCATCCCTTCCTTCAACGCTCCAGCTTTATAGCCTGCCCTTCCAGAGATCCTACGAAAATGATGAATGTTGAAGCCACGAAGCTGGTTTTCACCAACGACTAATTGTACTAATTCGAAAGTTTCGTCTTCAGAATCGTCAAGCACTTGTATTTCGAGTCTATCCTTTGGGTAGTCGAGTAAGCATACAGCATCAATTAGTCGAGCTGCTACATACTTTTCGTTGTATATAGGGAGCTGAACAGTCACCACTGGCAGGTCGTGAGTAGCAGAATCAGCGTGGACATTTAATTTGTCCTTTCTTTTTTGATGTATAACATTGTGTTGAGATTGATACGAGAGGTAATAAAAATTGAGAGTATAGATGGTCATAATCCAAGCGACGCCTATGAAAATCACATAAAGGAAGGCGTCTAAGCCGAGCATCCTATCTTGTCTAACAAGCTATCTCACCTACCACATATATTTATAATCATCACATGCTCATCAATTTAATTAATCCCACAAGGCATGTGGTGAGAGTATTATCATGTACCTTTTTGTTGTTGTATTTTATGTACCTTTTTGAAAGATTTTTACACATTGGGGAGGACACACATTCTCACATGCCATACAGAATATACAGTCTTTTTCTCTAGCCATAAATGTTTTCTTTTCTGACCCCGGATGTCCAGGAGTATCTAACCACTCGTAGACATTGACGGGACAAGCCTCAATGCATGCTCCATCTGCTATGCAGATATCATAATCTACTGTTACTTGAGTGCCCCATATACCTAACTGTCCTGGCGGGTCTATTGGTCCCCATACTTTTATACCTTTGAAAGTACCGACCATCTGTCTCTTTGATTTGAAATCGGGATCTATAGGACCTTCCGCTTTGGAATAACTAGTTCCATTGCCACTAAGCGTTATCGTTGTATTAGCTGCAGCTGAAATCGTAGCAGCATTAGTAATCCCAGGTATACTAGCAGCAACGACAGAAGGCCCTCCTCCTGTTGCCAAGGGTTTTGGTGCAACTGCCACAGTTGGTCTACTAGACATCTGCATGGCAATTGATTTTTGCCGCAAGACGACGCAATGCTGATTATGGACATCTTTCATGCTTTCGAGAGTGAGCGGGTTGCTATGTATCAATAAGCTACCACAATTTGGACATATGTATTCGCTCTCGTAAGCCACGTGAATTTCTATTGGATGGTGCTTATTTAATCCTTATTAAGGGTACAGTCCAATCGATGCGACAACCTAATCGTACGAATACGAGGAGTGGTAGTACAACTTGCTTTGTCAGACGTTGTTTTTAGCTTTGGCTAACCCCATACATACAAAAAATAATATGCCATAAGCCTCGCACTAGATTTAAAAGTTGTCTGGACTAGGTCAGCGATACTGGAACGAAGTAATGGAAGCTTTGCGGTTTGTGATTCCGGTGTACGACAAAGTAAACAGAACCATTTCATTAGGAAAAGACGTAAAATTCCGGATGAAGGGAATACATGGATGCGTTCGTCCTGGCAACCTCCTGCTAGACGCAGGCTCGGGTTACGGAAACATGTCACGACTTGCGCTTGACGAGACGAAAGGAGCAGCGAAAATTATCATGTATGATCCCATCACGGAAATGCTAGCTAACGCAAAGCGGTTCTTTGTTCAAACAGGGGAACTTTCAATGTCGTCAGGGGTTTTCGAACACATGCCGTTCAGGAGCGATATTTTTGACGCGGTGCTTTGTGGATATTCGCTCCGAGATGCAATTCAACTCAGGAAGGCCATTTCTGAAATGTATCGAGTCTTGAAGTTTGGAGGGCGATTAGTTATCGTAGACCTAGGTAAGCCTGACAATCCATTGATAGAACGATGCGTGTCGTTCTATTTGAAATACCTACTTAATATTCTCGCCTTTGCAGTCGCGGGAAAAATAGGCCTAAAATTTCAAGCTCTTTACGGTACCTATCGAAGATGGCCAAAAAATTCTGAGCTCAATAACTTACTCATGGAATATTTTCCTAGAGTGGACTTTCATACTCGACTACTGGGGGGAGCAGTTATTGTCGCCGCATATAAATAGTATGTTATAACACGAAAAAAGGCTTTATTATTTAATCAAGGCAACTAATTATTCCCTCACGCGGTCCATGCTGGAAATTTATGAGCTGTAGGTGGTCCGGTTTAACTCGATGATCTACATGCGCTGGATACTCTAATATTGGTATGTACAACAACCAGAAGATCAATAAAGTACGAATGCCATACAAGGCACAATTTGAAATCTCTACAATCTATTTTGGAATAATTTGAAGTGAGTAACGAGTTAGACAGTATAAGGAGGCAATACATTTCAATTAAACGAAATGGTGAATCTTGAGCGAGTTTAGCCGCTCCCTTCGATTAGAAGTAGAATTCACTAATGCGATTGACTAAGCACTTAAGGTTCAGATGGCGCCATGTCTATCGAACCACTGCCGCTTGATCTTTCTTAAGTTCACAGTATCTTACACCGTCTATGCGGTCTATGCTACAATATTTCTGGTTGTTCGGCTTCGGGATGTTCCGAGTCTATGTGTGCGGCAAGAAGCTGTGCTGTTACAAAATCAAGGCCACAAATTTTACATCTATACTCTTTGCTCTGATCACCAAGAGGGTTGGAATCACTCATGTCACTCATCAGTCAAACATTGTATTTACCATTTTGGTATTCGCACTATGTTTTTCCTGACAAAAAGTCTTCACATGATTGACTATCCTCCAGACCGGCGCTGTCCTCTCAACGTCGAAGAAGCTAGTACCTATTCAGTTATTTTATAGCCTCATTAATCGTTATTGGTATGTTGCGTGCGGTACTTCAGTTGAAACCAACACGTAAGGTTAATTAGATGCTCCGGGCTTTGTTCTCGGTGATTGAATGGTAATAGGGGCCAAAAGGTCAAGGAAATATTTGACGATATTATTTCAAAAAAGGATAAGGTAATAACAGAAGAATCTGCAAAAGAGATTTTGACGGCTTATGGAATCAAAGTTCCGATGTACGCACTAGTTAAAACGGAATCTGAGGCTGTCAAAAAGGCAAAGGAGATCGGGTTCCCGCTAGTCGCGAAAGTGGTTTCTCCTGAGATATTGCACAAAACTGACGTTAGTGGAGTAGAGGTCGGTCTTCGCTCAGAGGCAAAAGTCCGTGAAACCTTTGCAGATATGAAGGAGCGCCTCTCAAAGCGATATGAAATAAAAGGAATTCTACTTGAAAAGATGGTTCCTTCTGGTATCGAGTTGATTGTTGGTTTACAAAACGATCCGCAGTTCGGTCCAGTGATCATGTTTGGCATGGGCGGAATTAATACAGAAATTTTCAAAGATATATCGTTCCGCGTCTTACCGATTACCAAAGAAGATGCAAGAGAGATGATCGAAGATCTGAGAGGAAAGCAATTACTGAAAGGATTCAGAGGTGTGGAAGCCGTGGACATCGATATGTTGTGCACTGCACTGGTGAATATTGGAGATCTTGGAACTGATATGGCTGCTTACTACGAAAGTATCGATTTCAATCCTGTCATAGCATACCCGCATGATTATTACGTAGTAGACGCAAAAATTATATTGAAGGACAAACCATATATTGGAGCTATTTCCAGATCCCAGCCAGATTCTAGTTTTATGGAGGTTTTCTTTAATGCCAGATCTATCGCATTGATCGGTGCATCCCCAGAGCGGGGCAAAGTGGGGAACTCTGTTTTTGAAAGTCTCGTGAAACACGAATACAAAGGAAAGGTCTTTCCTGTTAACGCAAAGGGATACCCTGAAATTATGGGTATTAAAGCGTACAAGAGTCTTGAAGATATAAACGAACAAGTAGATGTAGTAGTGGTTACGGTTGATCTTAGATTTGTCCCGGACTTGTTGAAAATCTGCGGAAAGAAGAATATCCATAACATGGTCATTATTTCAGGTGGAGGTAAAGAGCTCGGAGGAGAACGTGCTGCTATCGAACAAGAAATTAAGGAAATTTCCAGTGAGTTGAAGATAAGAATTATTGGACCAAACTGCATCGGAATGTTCAATGGGGAAAATCGCCTTGACTGCGCATTCCAGGGTCACGAACGAATGATCAGACCTAGAAACGGTCACGTTGCCTTTCTCTCTCAAAGTGGAACCGTAGGTATTGCATTTATGGAAACTGCTGACTCCTTTGGCATGAGTAAGATGATCTCATATGGTAACAGGTCCGATGTTGACGAGGCGGACATGCTATGGTACCTCTCAGAAGATCCTCAGACGAAAGTTATTGGTCTATATGTGGAGGGTCTTGGTGACGGACGAAAATTTTTGAATACTGCCAAAAAGGTAATACGCGAGGCAAAGAAGCCGGTAATTGTGTTCAAGAACGGCAGAACTACGAGGGGAGCCAAGCAGGCCATGTCACACACGGGTTCACTTGGCGGTTCGTATGCCGTTGTAAAAGGTGCACTAGACCAAGCAGGAATAATTTCTGTTAATAGCTACGAAGAACTTACTGGTTCGCTTAAGGCATTGATATGGCAACCAGTTCCTAATGGTAATCGAGTAGCAATGGTGTCAAATGGCGCAGGCCCGGTTATAGCTGCTATAGATCATTTTGAAGAACTAGGGTTGGTAGTTGCAGAAATTAGCGAAGCAAGCAAAAAAGCATTCAAAGAGCATTATCCACCGACTTATGTAATCGGAAATCCATGCGATATTACAGGATCTGCAAGCGCTGATGACTATCGATTCGCCATCCAAACCTTCATTGATGACCCAAATGTAGACATCATCATGGCCTGGTTTGTATTCCAGGACGATCCATTGGAAGTGTCAATTGTTGATGTATTGGCGGAGTTCCAGAAGAACAAGAAAAAACCGATATTGGTTGGGGCCATGGGCGGACCGTTTACACAGAGGATTTCAAATGAAATTGAAGATCGGAACGTCCCCGTCTATCCTTCCGTAACTTCCTGGGTAGCGGCTGCTGGAAGTCTGGCAAAATGGTCAAAAATATTGGTTGATGCGAAGCAGTGATGGTCTTGTTTTTGCCGCATCGTTAACAGAACTCCAGTTACTATAGAAAAAGGCACTTATTTCTACCTTGTTCCCTGAAAAAAGTGCTTGATTTTATAGTATGATGTGCTACTAATGAAAAGGTTATTATATTTAGAAGCTGAAGTTATTTTTAATGGAAAGCACAGAACAAAGCCAGGTCATCACTATCACGCCAAAGGCTGCACAGAAAGTCGGAGAATTCATGAAACAGGAAGGCAAAGACAATCTCTTCTTAAGAGTATATGTTTCGGGTGGTGGTTGTTCTGGCCTATCGTATGGAATGGGATTTGAAGAAAAATCCGAGGAAGATGACCACATCATTGAACAATGTGGAGTGAAAGTTCTTATAGATGGCTATAGTCAAAGATACCTTAAAGGTGCAAATATTGACTACATCGAGAGTCTAATGGGAGCTGGCTTTAAGATCAATAATCCTAATGTAACAAAGAGCTGTTCATGTGGACATTCGTTTAGTACCGATTAGAGACTACTCGATTTATCGCCAGTAATGTGCTAGCCATATCGCGGCCTCGTTTAAGGCCATAGTCCTCTAATTTTTATTGCGTCGACTACTCGATTTATCGCCAGTAATGTGCTAGCTTTTCGCATATTAACCTGATGTTTTTCGTGTGTACTGTAAACGTCTGAAAATGCTCTTGTTATATTTTTATCAAGCATATCATTCACCTGGCTTTCACTCCAGTACTCTCTTCTCAGGTTTTGAAGCCATTCGAAATATGAAACAGTCACACCGCCTCCATTGGCAAGAACATCCGGGATCAATAGCGTTTTATTCTTGTATAGTATTTCATCCGCATCCGGAGTAGTAGGACCGTTAGCTGCTTCCGCCACAATTTTGGCGCTAATTTTTTCAGCGTTCTTTTTGGTGATCTGATTTTCAAGAGCTGCAGGTACTAATATCGTACAATCTGTTTCAAGCACTTCTTCATTACTAATCGACTTGCCTTCCGAGAATCCGACTATCGTTCCCTTTTTCTCTTTATATTTTCTCAAAGCCCCAATATCAATACCATTCCTGCTCTGCAGCCCTCCCTTTGAGTCAGAGACTGCTACAACTTTTGCGCCCTGTTCCTCCAATAACTGTGCAGCAAACTGGCCAGCGTTTCCAAATCCTTGTACTGCAACGGTCGATGTACGTATGTCAAGCTTTAACATCTTCGCAGCTTCTCGGACTGTAAAGGATAATCCCCTCCCTGTAGCTTCGGTCCTTCCAAGAGAACCGCCTATGGCCAGTGGTTTGCCTGTGATCAATTCAGGTTGAACATAGTTTCCCTTGAGTGCAGAATATGTGTCCATAATCCAGGCCATTTCCTTTCCACCGGTATAGACATCGGGAGCAGGAATATCTGTATAAGGTCCTATAATATCAGAGATCGCGTAGGCATACCGTCGGGTCATGCGCTCAAGTTCAAGATCCGACATCTGTTTTGGGTCGCAAACAATACCTCCTTTGCCACCTCCGAAAGGAATGTCAGCTATCGCACATTTCCAAGTCATCCACATAGAAAGTGCCTTAACTTCATCAATCGTGACCTGAGGATGATATCTTATACCGCCCTTATACGGACCTCTTGCATCATTATGCTGTGATCTGAATCCTGTGAAGACACGGATTTCGTTGTTATCCAATTTAACTGGAAGTGATACGGTAAGAACCCGCTTCGGATGAGCCAATATCTGATGCAAACCGTTGTCAAGGTTGATCAACTTTGCGGCTTCGTCAAGCTGTTCAAGTGCCACCTCAAACGGATTTATTGTCAAAGCACCTTTGAAATCTGACATTCTATAGACTCTTTCAAAAAATTCATGTATTTAAGTGTTGAATGTAAAAAGTCTGCAGTGAATGAATGAAAAATAGAACATACCAAGATAAATCCATCGAGTACGACGATCTGATAACTGTTGACAATTATTTCATTATTAGTAAAATTTAGGATTGCTCTAACCGGTTATGCTCCTTGAAATTAATGATCGTATTTCGTCGTCAGTCTTTCCAATGCAGTTTATGTTTAGTGATCGAGCAATGGTCTCAAGCTTTTCACGCTCAGTGGCAACAGGTCTGTTAATTGAGCCCATGAAATGCATTTTGCTGTCGTCAAAAGGTTTTGTTGTAATATTCTCCATTTCCTTATGCAATAATTCCTGCGCCTTCTGATATTCGCCAATAGCTTTTCCAACAGTCCTCGATACCTGTGGAACCTTCTTTGTTCCGAATAATAGAAACAAGGCAAGCAGTGCTATAATTATCCACTCAGAACCACCTATATTCATCTGAAACGAGGAAAAAAATAGTGTCAACATCCCCTTTTGTTTGCTCCTTGTCCTAATTTTTAATATGTAGTCAACGCCAATTAAAGGTTTAGCCAGAACGCGCTTGTTGACTTGTTTTAGATCTGACATGCAGAACGATTCTCCTAAGCGCACCAACGAATTATGGCGATGGGTAAAAACTTCTTAACTTAGCAACTATTCTCACCGATGGAAGCAAAAAATTTATGTCACGACTATACGAGATACATTGTTACCATGAAGATATCTTTCAGTATGTTGTAGCTAGTACCAATAAGTTTCCTGAAGAAAAGGTGAGAAAGGATGTTGAGCAAATGAATAATATGTTAAACGAGGAGTTAAAGGGTAAGGGCATCAGATATGTTTTTGCAGTGGCAGTCGATAAATATAGTCAGAATAGGCAGAAAAAGAAACAAAAAACGATTACAGCATTGTGAATCATAAATTGCCCCCTTAATTAGCCACTTTGTAGAAAAAATGGAGAATATGAAGCAACTGATATTTTATAGGAGATCACAAAAGGGTATCGAAAATACAGAGAATCTGTAAGATGGTTATCTCCTGATAGATCCATCTACAGCTTGGTTACTTTAATTAACTTACACCGATTGGGAATTGTGCAACTTCAGGTTTTATTGGATTGAAGAGAATACCATACACTGTAATGTTCATTATGTACGCACCTTGTTGTCGAAATGTATATGGTATCGTTACAATACCTTCAGCAGTGTGTAGGGGTTGGTTTGGATGTCCCGCTAGCGCTGATGCTTGAAATATCTGTTTGCCATCCTTGGAAATTGTGAGATCATAATCAATGTGTGGTTGTACCGCGGAACCTCCATTCTGGTCGAAGATTACCTTGAAATTTGTTTGCCTGCCTTTTACAACTGGATTCGGAGCAGGTTGTACGATGACATTAAGGGTTCTTCCACTTGTTGCCTTATTCATCGTACCTACTGATGTCAAAGCATATGTTGACGACGATAGTAAAATGCTAAAAATGCAGGTGATTATAACAAGTGTGACGGCACTATTCATGTAAACGCACTACCACAGCCGCCTCGATATATATCCTTACATTAAATGATAAGCGATAAAAGTCATGCTCACGTCACGAACAATGACCTATCTCTTTTTCTGATCGCGTGAACTGTTTAGTGATTTCCAAGGTTTTATACCATCCCGATTATCTCGGGGATATCTACGATGATATCTCCGTTGTTCTCCGCATATTTCTATTATTAGTATATCGGCCATGATTTCGGTGGCTGTTGTCTGGTCTTGATCGATGTCGGCCATATTTACTCCGAGTTGCAATCATAATTCCCATTTCCTCATTAAGCCTACGAATTGGCTGTTTTGTCTTCCTCAAAATTCTAAGAAAGGCATCAACCCTATCATGTGCCACTAGCGATATGGCATTACCTCTGGCTCCAGCTCGAGCAGTTCTTCGAATTCTATGAAAGTATGTCAGTGGCTCAGAAGGAATATCATGATTTATAATATGTCCTACTGCTGGAACATCAATTCACCTTGCAGCTATATCAGTTGCTACTAGAATCTCGACGGTACCTTTCTTAAATTTATTCATCGCAGTGTCTCTCTCACCTTGTGAAAGATCGCCATGAATTGTGATTGCTCTAACACCCCCTTGTTTTAGTTCATTTGCAAGTCGTTGTGTCCTTTTCTTCGTAGCAGCAAAAACGATCGTTTGTTTCTTTTCTCTATTTTTAATGAGATTACATAGGTGTTTGAATTTTTCGCTTTCTCGAATAATAAGATAGCATTGCTCGATAGTGCTCAACTCTTGATTTAACATCACCTCCTTAGCATCATGCATATATTCCTGAGCCACCCTCATAATTTCTGGTGGCATGGTTGCAGAGAACAGGCACGTTTGTCTTTCTTGACTAATGTAAAACAATATGAACTTTATATCATCAATGAAACCCATATCGAGCATTCTATCTGCTTCGTCAAGAACAACAAACTTTACGTCATCCAGTCTGATGGAATCTTGTTTTACATGATCAATCAATCTACCTGGAGTTGCAACTACTATTTCTACGCCTCTCCTTAACTGTTTAAACTGAAACCCAATACTTTGTCCGCCGTATATGGCGATAGTTCTTATTCCTGTGTACTTTGCAAATTTATTAAATTCGTTTGCAACTTGCAATGCTAATTCTCGTGTGGGAACAAGTATCAGTGCTTGTATTGGACCCTTAGGATTAGTTTTAATCTTAGTCAAAATCGGTAGTGCAAAAGCTGCTGTCTTCCCAGTTCTTGTGTGAGCCTGACCTATTACATCGACACCTTTTAAAACTAAAGGTATCGCGGCCTTTTGAATAGGAAAATCCATGTACTTCAAGTGCTTTGATTATACCAGGACTCACTCCTAATTCTTGAAATGTGGTTGTTGTCTTAGGAGCTGACATCTCGCTTCTCATTTGGGTATCTCAATATATAACAGTAATTCCTACGAACAACTGTACCTGGAATACTCCCCGATGCGCGAGTCCAGATTTCATTCTCTGGAGTTGTAGTCAATAGCTCAATGACGAATACAGATTATAACTAATTGAAAAGTATTCCAACCGAACTATTATACTAAAGTCTTAATTTAAATCTACATGCCGGCCTGTCGGTACGGTTTTGACAATGTTAGAGAGTTCTGCTAATTGTAAAACAATCACCAGCAATTAGTATACGATTACCATAGACAAATTTAGAATTCAAATCGACTATTATGCCACCATTGGATAGAATAGTACGGATGACAAGAATTCCATTCTACTAATCATTAACGCAATTATACGTGAGATATCATATCACATGGAGGCCAAAAATGATTTTTGCTAAACTTCCTTCGTCACCAGTGTCACTGTTGAGACCACATTATCTAATCTTTTCAGATCAAATTTAAGGCCTTCTTGTAACTTTTCCACGGAGTCTGAAGCAACTTTGACAATAATGTCGTAAGCGCCATATACCCGATAAACCTCAATCACTATCGGAATTTTGCTAAGTCTGTTGATAACCTCCCTATCAGAACCTAATTTGCAGTTGATCAGAAGGAAAGCAGCTGGCATAATTACTATTTGCTTATCCTAGCTTCTCGAAACTAAATCTGAGAACTGTTGATAAAATGCTTTCATCCCTCCAGATACTATTCTCAAGCCGCTTCAGTATGTTAATTATAATTTCCATATGGTTAGCATTCACTTCTGTTTTTGCCAACATGACATGATCGGCACTTGAGGGAAACGTTAGCCGATTGATTTTTTCGTACTCTGCCATTGCGTATCTCCCCCTACCGACCTTGGTGGTAAGTGCATCTGATTCATCACAGACACCAACAAATCGGATCTTAGTATCAAGATCCAAGATATCCTTGTTTAATCTCTCAAAATCCATAGTCCGACTATTGATATGGCAGAGATGGATCTAATATAGATTTTACTAGATTCACTGGCGATAGGAACATACCAAATCCCAGAAGTTTCATGGGATCATCCGTATTTGTGTGTAGTGGCACATCGCAAATTCGTTGCCTTCGTCGCCAACAAATTTCAGGATATATCTCCTTTAAAAGGTACCAGTGTCCATCATTTTGCTGTTCATTACGCACTAAACAACGTATGCATGGTTTAATTAGATAGCAATGCCTTTGACAATATTACTATCCTAATTAACCTGCACCCATTGATACGAAACGTAATCTAAAAGAATAACTAAGGAAATAACTTCCATGTGAGTACTGTCATCGAAATAGCTTCGAATAGGAATATTGTGACAATCACCACAGATTCCGGGAAGACAGCTTATGATGTTGCAGACCTTATGAAGAGAAGCAGAGTGGGTTCAGTAATCCTGATAGATAAGAAAAAACAACCCGTCGGAATCATCACTGAACGAGACATGGTCAAGCGTGTTTGCTTCAAAAATGTTTCGTCCAGCAGAATTAAAGTAGAAGATATTATGTCTTCTCCACTTATTACGATAATGTCTTATGACACAATTGATACTGCCTCGAGGGTAATGACTAGAAACAAGATCAAACGTCTAGTTGTTTTAGAGCCAGACAATAGAATCGTTGGTCTTCTAAGCGTGTCCGATATCACCAAGCACCTAGCAAAAATATTGCTGAATGATTATGATCGGTATAGGTCTTTACGTTTTGCTCTTAACCTTTCGTAGGTTTGTTTGAAAATGTTTTAGTTGATGGTGCAAATATTATATCGATATCGGAAGATGCTGCTATAGATCTATCTTACAAAATGTTGCAAACAAAATTTCGACGATAACATAAAATGTCAAAATTATTATAGCCAATCTGTGCCAATTTCTAATATCTTGCCTCCATCCATAACATTAAATTGTCCGTCTGGCTAGACCAAATGTTAATCGACGATAAAACTAAAATATGGAATGTGCAACAAGTGCACAAGGTGTGGTAGATGAGCCAAGATGAATTTTGGCGATAACAATAAACAAATCATAATTAATCAGTTAGTATGGATAGGAATTTCATTTGGTATCAGCATCACTATCTCCATGCTAGTACCTTTTCCTGTGTCCTTGTTAGCAATATTTGGTGTGTTCATCATGCTTAATCTGTATATGAGAAGGATAATGCTAAAAAGAATGGGAGGTATTGGCGGAGGAGCAACGTTCGGTTCGATGTTTGGAAGTAATCAAAGTACTTCATTAAAATATTATTGTATGGGCTGCGGAACCCAGCATAGATATATTGCCTGTCCGAATTGTGGTTCAAAGATGAAAAGAGTTGGAGCTTAGACAGCAAGACTCATATGAATAAATGGTGAATATGTTATCTTTTTCCTCCGTGCTCTAGTTTAACGTGTTGTCTTAGCTCACTTTCTGTTTTGAATTTTTCGTTGCACGTATCACACTTGAATTTCTTCCTACTAAAAAAGTCGAATTTCATAGATTTCTACTTTCTGATAATCCACGAATCCCTATATAAAGACACTATAACAGAAGAAGATTAGATACATATATTTTCGAAAATAGTAGTTAGACATCTGCGTTCCTAAGATCCCACAGGAGCCATCGGCATTAAATGTATTATGTAAATAATCTAAGTTAAAATGCAGATTTTGAACAATATTATTCAAAAAATAGTTGTGAAAGCTGTCAAAGCCTAATCACATTTAATACTTGTCAATCCCAACATATGCCAGTTGAAACAACTTTTAAGCTCCCTTTCCATATCTCATTGAAATGAAAAATCAATTGCCACCATCGGCGTATGTATACCTTGGTTGCAAGACGCAATCAGCTGTTAGGGCTAGCGTTATCCGTATACGTGATACTTCAAGTCGTTATTACTATCCCTACGTGACTTAAATATATTGTAGATAAATCTCAAATTCCTATCTACAGTGTAACTTTCAAATGCAAGTTCAGCTAGATGTATTACTGCAAAGAACGGCATCAAATCTATAGAATATAATGGCTCCATCACAAAATAGGCGTAAACTGCAATTACATTGTGTAAAATCAGCATTGCTGCGAAGAAGATCAAGCCAATAGTGAATGAAGCTTTTGTTTTCATGTATATTCTTGCATATATTATAAGTAAAGTTACTAAAAGCACCGCGTTTACTAGCGCGATACCAGCAGTTAAGACCACCAATATGTTCATATCTAAGATTATAATAAGAGAGAAAAAATTCTCTTATTTACTTTTATCCAGATTGAACCCAGATTTGAAATGAGATAGCAAACCACTTGTTTGATTTAATAAATACACAGACTGTGTTAAAATCATGATGTTATATGGCTGATCCCGAGGCCAAGCGTTTACTGTGGTTTCTTTTTGCTGGTTCGAGGGGCGGCGATAATCGAATCAAGATTATTGATCTGTTAAAAGAACGACCGTATAATATCAATCAGCTGTCCGAATCTCTAGGAATTGATTATAAGGCGGTACAACACCACATCTCAGTATTACTAAAAAATAATATTATTACAAAAATGGGAGAAAAATATGGAATATTATACTTTATCTCTAATTATCTAGAAGTTAATATTGATGCATTCAACGAAATAAGATCTAAAATAAAACATTAGCATGCATTTTAACTATATATAAGTATTAAAATTCCAGGGTACAACGACTACGGATTTAGGAAATGAAGGATGCGTACGTCCAGAAGATGACGTATTCCAACTCCTATGAGTATCACTTGTCATATTCGACATCCATCTTATATATTTGTATTAAGTTATACCGTTGAGGTTATGGGACGCAATCGTGGAACCGATTACTATAATACCGTAACGAATAGTGCGAGTTTCGTTATAGTGCTACAATGAGTTTAACTCTGAGCTCGAAGGTATATAACTAAAAAACATATATTCTGCTGCATAAAATTCTTTATAGAATTTGAAACGTGATTTTAGAGTGTCAGTCATTGTATGTGCCTTCGTTGCTTCTTCATTAGCTCTTAGCACTGTGCTCATGTCTCAATATGTCTCATCCAATGTCGTTCAATCGGTTATACAGGCCGCAAAAGCCATTAGACAGAAATCTTTACTTCTTTCTTCATATGCCTCCTCGATCGAAGACAATAGAATTCCTCCTTTTTCTCAATACGCATTCCCATCGGCTAGTTGCATCAATTATAATCCCTCCACAGTAACAATCACCGTTAGCTGTACTTCGGCAAGACTTACGGATATCAATAACAAGCTCCATGATGTTAGAATATTGGCTAAGGAATCTCCGACTGGAGTCTGGCTTTTAAGTGCTAATCTAGTAATTGCTAAAGGAACCACATTTCATATTGATCCTACGGATACTAAATGGCTAAAAATAAGCTCGAAGGTCACAAGTAATAATATAGCGCCTGCATACATCATAGATGTGCATGGTAGCCTAAAGATTAATTCGGTAAAAGTTACGTCTTGGGATCCTGCTACAAATTACTATGCGATAACTAATGGATCGAGGTGGGGGCCGCTAGGAGCTGGTGTATTCATTTTTGGTTCTCCTAGGCCGTCCATCCTAGTGGAAAATAATGCAACAGGTACCACAGATATCACAAATTCTGAGATTGCGTATTTAGGATATGAAGAAGGCAAACACAAAGGTGGTTCGGGTCTTAGCTATTATGGTGGAGGTGACGGTAGCATTATAAGAAATAATGACATACACCATGTATATTTTGGGTTATACACTGTTGGCGTTGGTCATATGATTATAGAGAATAACATAATATGTAATAGTGGACACTACGGGCTTGACCCACATACAGGA
>JASHSN010000445.1 GCA_030038695.1 Nitrososphaeraceae archaeon | reverse complement strand
AGGCAGCAGGTACGGGTCTTGCAAGCCGTGGATTTGAAGAACAGGTGCTTGCACCTTGACCGGTAAAAAAACTTGTTGGTAGGGTGGACGTGGGTAATTTTGTTTGTAATACTGAAGCATTGCCTCAAAGTCTGAACGCCGGAATGCCTCAAGGTAACGCTCTCGTGCAGCAGAGTCCTTTACCCAGGCACTAAGTGATTCTGGAGTTAGTCGTTTGTGTGCGTCCTCTTTCTGAAAGTCACGAGCATAGGCACTCTGTTCTTGCTGTTGCGGGTTATGTGCTAATTCACGAGTGATACCCATGGGATGGGGGCAGTTTAAGATGATAAGGCGTTCTGTCAAGGCCGGCAAACCTATGGCAAAAATCCATGCTATGGCCCCACCCCAATCATGACCGATTATAATGGCTTTATCTCTTCTAAGGTGGTGTATCACGACCTGGACATCTTCTACTAGGTGATGCATCGAGTAATGCTCACCACCGAGTGGTTTATCACTGAGGTTGTAGCCCCGCAGATCAAGGGCGACGACCTGAAAGATAGGGGCGAGAGCAACCATCTGATTTCGCCAGGTATACCAGAAGTCCGGGAAGCCATGGATCATGACAATCAATGGCCCCTTACCTATACTCGTATAATGAATGTGTACGCCATTATTTTCCGCATAATGATGAGTCACGTGCTTGTCGATGTCGTTGGGAACGATGGAGGGTATTTTGTCCTTCATGTGTTCCTTTTATACCCATTCTCTCTATGAATGATACTGGCGTACTACTTGGGATGCCAAATCCAGGAATGGGTGTCAAGTGTGCGATGCGAGTCAGGTCAGGTTGATTCGAACAGATAGGCACGATTCTTGCAAAAGAATAATTTGATGGATGTAGTAACAGGTGCCCTAACTTACCCACGCCTCACACTCTTATACGAAGCATATATACCAAGATCCTTCCTTAATGTCAGAATGTCAAGGTTAGTTGAAGAAACAGTTCATGCGCACCTCTTGAACGTGGTCCAGATGGCATCATAACACATTGCATAGCCCATGTTCTTTATGCGCAGGCGCCTGCCGACGATGTTGTTTGGCATCTTATCATCAACTTTAGCCCGAATATAATTCGACCTACCACATGTGTTTGCGTATCCGTCTGTGTTGTCAATTCCAGCAAATCTTCGGTTCTACCAGACCCGAGAATACGTCCTCAGAGTTTTAGCGTTACGTGTTTGCCTGATCAGGTTGTAATTCGTGGGAACATTGGAAACTCACCTGTGTCCCTAGATCTGATGTTAAACATGATGATTCGTAATAGAAACTAAACCCCGGTCTTTGGAAGACACAGACCGCAAAATGAAGGACAATATAGATTGCAGGAGTGAACCCTCTCTCCCAGCCACAACAATGCTCCCTTTGTTATTACTCTCTAATCTCCCAAGCTACTCGGGGACGAATAGTCACGAGTAGCGATATCGTGCGATAGTTCGAACTATTATAGGGTTGAAAGAGGAGTCTCGGAGAACGAGTAGCGATATCGAGCGGCAGTTCACACACCTATTTCACTTTTTTACGCGTTTGAATCGAACTATTATAGGGTTGAAAGTGCAGCAGTGGTGACAGAGTACCCAAGGCATTATTACGTCCGCAAGTTTGAATCGAACTATTATAGGGTTGAAAGAGGAGTCTCGGAGAAGCTTTGTTGCTATCCTATATTCTAGTTCCTTTACTGTTTCTCCTTTTGCTCTCCTTACATGTTGTAGTTTGGAATATAGAATGAAATACTGGTTGGGAAGGCGAATGGTATTATTTTTTTGTAGATGGCTAGGCTATAGCTAAGAGTTCAGTAGCGGAAGCTACTCTACAAGGAACACTTTTACAAATTGTCTAGATACGAATTAGTACAATTGTCCAGCATAGTCCCAATAGCTTTTCCTAAGGATTTCTTGATCTCCAGCGTTGAGTACTGTTTGTAAATGATGAGTAATCTACGGCAGTTACAATATGTTGGATACAGTACGCTGGGCGGCCTTAATGTCTCCAGCTAACAACTGTCTGTTCAAAATAATATATGTTGTAGACGCGATAGTTTACGAACATAGACCTGCAAGCATCCGAATTACCGCTTTCGTACATAAGTTTGACAGTGGATAGAAATATTTTCAAATAACATACTTCGATTCGAGTAAAAAAAGTAGGAAAAGTTGGACTATCCTGGCAAGTCAGGCCTATCTAGGTACCTATTCTATCCGATGATAGGTAAGTTGCCTAGACCTGTCAAATTGTTTGCTACACCGCGCCCAGCAGTGTTGACTGCCGTATTCAGACACACTACCTTTTGGTTTTGGTTATGGTCCTCGCCGTAAGCCCATGCCTTTTGGGCTTTCCCGTCGCCGGTGCAATTATTCACCTGTTGGATTGTCTGTATGATGACTTTATGGACGAAGAATGGTCCTCCACAGCCATAGCCACATCCGCCGAAGAATGGTCCTCCACAGCCATAGCCACATCCGCCGCCAAAGCCGCCTAACCATGCCAATGCGCGTTGTTCTGGTACAGCATATGCCATTGTTGACAGACCTGCTGCAGCAATTAATGTTACAACTACTGTCGTCGTTCGGTTCATACTTCTCGACACTGATATTACTTTTCTCAGTATATATCGGATGCTTCACAACAACTGCTAAAATTATTAGAGAGATTGCGGATATATCGATACACTATAATAGCATACGCAACAATGCTGGTTAGAATTCTCTTCATTTTCGACCTGCGAATTATTCTTAGGTTGTAGATAGTAAAAAGATAGCGAGAGGATCGTAAACTTTCTATCTGCCTCCAGCTATGATTAATATGCAAGATACTGGTATGATATGCTAGCACCGTTATGATATGTAGAATCATAACGTATAGCTAGCTGTTAACCAGACCTTTTATGTCTCGTATACCATTGTTTGCCAGCTTCCCTAAGGAACCATCTTTAGCTGTAACAATCCCCGTTTCTACCAATGGTCTTTCTCCTAACGCTTTTTCTATTCCCTTATTGCCTAATCGCGTAGCTTGCTCAACACTCATGTCTGCGCTATATTCTCTCTGAATCACATCAAGAGCAGTATCTGAATATTGACCTATTGCAAAGCCCGCTCCTCGAAAGAAAGTTCCACTTGGGTCTACTTGGTATAGCTGAACTCCAGTCTGATCTATTCCTGCAATTATAATTGAAGCTGCCTGAGGTCTAATGGCATATATAGTATAGTTGTGCAGATATGAACTTAGATGTTTTGCAAGTGAACTTATGTCGACTGGACTTTCATAGGTAAGCCTATGTTTTTGTGCCGCTAATTGTATCTCATCGATTAGTTGCAATATGTCGCCTATATATCCTGATCCGGTGGCGCCGACATGTCCATCTATCGTAAAGATTTTTTCTGAAGGTTCCACCAAAGGTTTGGTAGGTTTAATGTGACTAGATATCAACGCAAAAGTTGGTGTTTTAATTCCAATCGTGGTTGAACCTCTGCTTACTGCCTCTAAAGCACTATCCACTAATACTAATCTACCTTCAGGACCATAATAGTAAGGATACCTACTGTTACCAAAACCTGGTCCAATCCCGCCACTTTCTGCCATATTTAATGATTCACCCCCTTATTCTCCTCTTTCACCAGTATCAAATTTGGAATCACCAGTACGTCAATACCATTTCCTGTTCCCGGGTCTCGTTCCATTGCTGCCGCAACAGCTTTACTGGCTATTTGTTTTGCATTTTCATTAGTCAAGTCCTTACTGTATGCACTTTCAAGGACACCATAGGCAATAGGAGAACCGGAACCGGAAGATGCAAAATCCTGAATATCCTGGATTCAGACGTGCATCAGTGATAACTATATTGTCAGCGATTGTTCCCCAATAAGATCCTCCAAGCGAACTTCTTGCGCTGGTGATTATTCCTCCTGTAATGCTGGGATATTCTCCATACGGATTGGCAAGTGCAAGTACAAACTG
>JASHSN010000444.1 GCA_030038695.1 Nitrososphaeraceae archaeon | reverse complement strand
CAAAGAGAAATAAGGAATACCAGGACAGGTGGAATGTGTTGAAGGAAGCTGCTGTAAAGAAGATGTCGCGTGGTGAAAAGTTAACCTTTGATGAAATGAAATTAATTTACGGTGAAGGTAGCACATCGGACTAGATTATCAAGAGGCATGCTACTGTTTATCTTTGACAATAGTGTGGATAGTATGTGAAGAGGCTGTTGTTCCTCTAGATCTACTGCGGTTCAGATCTGTGTTTCCTCTTTTGTAATTTCAGTAACGGACCCTATCTTTAGTATGAATTAATTCAATCTCTATCGAGACTCGAAACTACGACTTCTAATAATACGTTAATCGTCTAATAATACGCTTATCTTGCCATTTCAGTTGTTTAACGCCAGAGGCTATGCTATTGCCTAACAAGGTCCTCTACGTCTGTTTATTACCATACTCATCGAATGTTAGTAAATTGTATTTCCCATAGACGTACTTTCTCTTTTTTTGAATTAGAGAGAATTGTTAACTCTTCTAAGTAACTAAAACCAAATTCATCCAAAACACCTTCAAAATCATAGCGTTCTACGAATGTTCGCTTTTCACGCTCCAGGCATTTTACAAGAGCCGACTTTATCGCTTCAGAATTTCCGCACTTTCTACTGTAAACGTACCAAAGGTTATGTGCACCGCGTAGTCTCGACAAGATGCGATAGGTTTCACTTGACATCTTTGTATAATGGCGATTCATAATTTCGGTATTAACATCCTCCCATGAGGGTGTTCTCCATGAAGCAACCCGCTCAAAACCATGACCATCAAACTCTGCGGCTAAGCTAATACCTTGATCCAATGTTGTTACAATAACTTCAGTTTTAGCAGCAACCGCATCCCTAAAATCCATTCCTGGGTCCATCCATCCCACGAAAATGACATCGAAATTTTTATCAATCCCCCAGCGTGCATCGGCTATTGTAACATAATCAGGTTTAGGCATGTTACAGCCATAGAACATGCCAGAGTTTTTTTCGATCCCAGTTGCATCAGGGATAAATCGTTGTATCTTTGTTAGAAAATCTCCGTAACCGCAACCAATGTCACAGTATCTAGGATTTTTTGAGACAGCTTTCGCGATTGCGACTACACGTAGTACGTCTATTTTTCTATATATAAAATATGTGCCTCGTAATAGAGGAAAACTAAAACGTTCGTGATAAGGAGAATGGGAGCATTTCCTAAACTGCCTTAGCGATTCTACGGCCATTTGCAGATCTCCTTTCCCTAATGACATCTGTGGAAGACTAGAACTTAGATTATTTTTTCCTTCCTTCGTGTTATATAAGTATATGTAGGCCTAGCGAACAATCGATACTATGTGGTAGGCTTACGGATAAAATTTTATAGTATATGAATTCCAGAAAAAAAGTAGCGAAAGATAACTTTTTGGTCGCTCCCAGATGACAATTTTGGTGTTTGGCATAGAACTTTGGTTTTACTCAATGGACTAGGACACTAGTACAGACATGTTCACGAACTCCTTACTCTCCTTATATCAAAGCCAGTAGTGCTTTAATCGAATCTTATCTCCCATAATTGGTAGCCTAAGAAAGTGGGAAGCGTCTCCATATAATGGAAGCCGCACTCATCAAGTATCGTTTCAAAGTCGAAAAATTGTGTTGAATATAGACTCTCATCTTGTTCCTTTTTTAGCCAACACTTTAAGCCCGCACGAACCTTATCTGATATTTCTGGCAGTGTATAGATATGCCAAAGGTTATTGGCTGTTCGGAGCTTCGCAAGCTCTTCCCTCTTGTTCACTTCCGTCCTTAATGAAGACGTATAGAATCTATTCATCAATTCAAAATTGACATCTATCCAAGAAGGTGTTCGCCACCAAGCTATTTTTTGAAATCCGAATTCGTCGTATTCACACTCTCCATCTATTCCACACTGTCCCCCAGTATCAAAGGTCGTAATAATACATTTACTGGATTTTGATACTGTTTTACGGAAATCCACACCTGGTTCCATCCACCCTACAAATGACAGGTCAAACGATCTTTTGCCGAACCAATCGGTTATGGTGGATGAATAAATGTAATCTGGCAAATGTTTCTGAATTCTATAAAAAATACCAGTGTCCTCTTCAATGCCTATCGCATTTGGAACAAATTGGCGGATTTTGGTTAAAAAGTCTCCATAACCGCAGCCGATATCGACATAACTTGGAGCCTGAGATATTGATTTCCCAATTGTCATTACACGCATGACATCAATTTTCCGATACGCAAAATACGAGCCGGCGAAAAATGGGAATATGTAGCGTTCATGATGTTCTCGCCGTTTGCGGTGCATGAATTCCTTATAAGCAAGATAAGCGTTTTGCAAATCATCTCTTCTAAATGGCATCTTAGCCCTCTTTTTTGAAAATTTGGTGATTCGATCATATTAAATTTTCAGTATTTTTGATCCTTATCTTGAAACTAACCCAAAACGCTTATTAACTACGCTCATAATTTTGGTTTTATGGTTAGAACATATGAAGAATGGTGGAAGACGGTCCCTGAGGATCTGAGGAAGAAATCTCGCAAAGGTGATGAGCAAAACAAGCCGTTGCTTAATCAAGTTAACTACGTTCTGTTACATCTCCATCTGGCAGGAAAACATGATGCT
>JASHSN010000443.1 GCA_030038695.1 Nitrososphaeraceae archaeon | reverse complement strand
AACAAAAGTTCCGCATTAGATCTTGCTAGGTCCGTCAAGGTTATTTAATTTGCAACAAATTTCGTTTCGTGCTTGACTCAATCATTTCTAGACATTTCCATCGCATTCAATTCGTGTTTAGCATCGTGTTCTATACCTAGCTCCTTGTTAGACTCTGAATCGGACATTTTGTAATTTTCTATGAATTTAACGTTTGTGAGGCCTACATGTTTGAACATATCACTGGCTATTCCACGCTTTATAACCTGTAATCCATCAATCATAAATGCCTCTTCTGCTAACTCTACGGTTAGACTCCGTCCCTCAACAATAAATTGTATTTTTTCATCGTCAAGTGCTAGTCTTCTTTTGATCAATGAGAGTACTTTATCATTATCGTTTTCGAGTTTCTTTATAATGTTCACTTTATACGTTAAGGTCCGACCAGCTAATCGGTGATTGAAATCAACTTGAACCCTTCCTGATCCTACAAATCTGACAATACCAAGGCGTTCATCGATCTTTACCTCGTCGCCTATTTTAACTTCGTCGGCTTTGTCTCCTAGTTTCCTCTGAGCTATCATTCTCACCTTGTTCGGGATCCGTTCTCCAAATCCTTTGTCTGGTGGTACCTCTACCTCGAATTTATCACCATTGTTTGCTTTTGCCAAAGCTTCGTCTAACCCCTTTAAAACCCAACCCTCACCAACTGAGACGAGTTTTGGTCCATATTTGCGCGTCGGATCGTAGAGTTCTGAAATTCTGGCTTCTTCCTCACTGGTAGTCTCAAAAATCTTGTTAGTATCTTTAATGTTAGCGGTATAATCTATCAATATAAGTGAACCCTTCTCTAAAGTCATGAACTTTGACACTGATTTACCATATATTAAGCTTCATAGAGACTTACCAGTAAAGGATCACATAACATTTTCCATTCTTTTAAGAGCAATAGACGCAGCATCTGGACTTACGTTTAATCCCAAAATATTCATTGAGTACGCGACAGAGGACAAGGTTCGCATCACATGATACTTGTTGACCTCACCCATGGATCCGATTCGGAACACCTTTCCTTTTAGCTCACCAAAACCCCCGGCAACAAGTACCCTAAATTGTTGTGATAACAACCCTCTAAATCTCTTGTCATCCATTCCGGGCATATAGTTGACAGCGATTACTACATTGCTCCTAGCATCTTGCTTCGCAAAAGGAGAAAGGCCCATCGCATTCAGACCTTCATAAAAGGCATCGGCGCATGCTTTGTGACGCAGAATTCTTTTGTTCAATCCTTCTTCTAGAACCAAGTCGAGTGCTTCACTGAAAGCATGGAAGAGGGGCAACGCAGGAGTGAAAGGCGTTTCAAAATTTTCTTCGTAATACTTGAAGTATCTTTTTAAGTTAAGGTATTGTGTTGGAGGTGGATTGGCTTGCATATGTTTTTTGGCTCTAGGGCTGATCGAAATGGGAGATACTCCTGGTGGTGCAGCCAGAGCCTTCTGGGAAGCTGTAACACAGATATCCACGTTCCATTTATCTACCGGCAATTCGTCGCCACCCAGAATCGAAACTGCGTCTACAATGAAAAAGGCACCACTTTCGGAACATAATTGACTTAGTTTGTCCAAATAGCGAAGGGTTGTTCCAGTAGATGTCTCGTTGTATACCGCATATATGGCTTTGATATCTTTATTTTGATCGAAAGCTTCTTCGATTTCTGAATACGGTGGATTCTGACCAAACGGAGCCTTGACTCTTATTGCATGACCACCCCAGCTGTCAATCAAGTCTGCAAGACGTGTTCCGAATTCGCCATTAACAGGAATAATCACTTTATCGTCTTTTCTAATTATATTGATAACGGATGCTTCTACCGCGCCTGTACCTGAGGTGGTCAACAAGACTATATCATTATGTGTTTGGAATACTCTTTGGGTCTTTTCCACGATAGCCTTGTAAAGATCACGAAAGTCATCGCTTCTATGATTGATAATATGTGTGAGCATAGCATTCATCACTCGATTTGGTACATTCGTAGGACCTGGCAACATTACTAGGTAATCCATCGTAGATAACTGAGCGAATTACCTCCCGTTATTTATAACAATTGTTAGATGTAATTCTGGACCGAATAAAACACACAACCACGGAAATGGCATTCTCGTTAAAGTAAATTCCAGAAATAGAAACGAAATATAGCTTAGAGGTTGAATTACTTGCTTATAGCTATTCTTGTCTAAGCCTCTCCATCATAGGTCACTCATTGCCTTCTCATTTTCCCCGTGAATGGAGTCACCTTCACCTCCTTGACCGGATATGGTCCTATATCAAAAGGTTCGTCAAGTGGATATTCAACTTTGGCTGTTTTGGAAAGTTACCGTTCGCCGGCTCGGTATAAAGCTTAGCGGTACACCCAGCACCAGACTTGAGTTTACCTGTTTTTTCGAATCCGAAACGAAATACTACTTTTTTTACCCTAAGGAACTTTCTCACGTAAGAACGTCTGTCCGCGTAGTTATAACAGTAGTGAACCGTCTAGTCTAGCACAACACCACTGTTCTGTTCGCTGTAGCTATACTCTCTTGTTAGGTGCAGTACGGTCATAAACCCGTCCTATATTAATACGCCTGGTAATGAAAAACCGTCGCTCAAGGCTCATAGATATTGCATCAGGAAGAGGGTTCAACGCTGTTGCCGCGTTTCAACCCGAAAATGTGTTTTATCTTACCAATTTTTGGGGAGAGGCGATTGCTATCTGCAGCAATGATACTACAAAGTTGATAGTTCCCAAGTTAGAGGCTTCCAGAGCTGAACATGATTCGAAAGACTGCGAAATCATTTTTTCGGACAGAGGATTTCAATTGATTGACACGTTTATCAATGAGGCTAAAAGGAAAATAGTATGTGCAGATGATCCTGACTTTTCGACTGTTGAGGCAATTCAAAGGAGAAGCTCTGAAAAACACTTTATTTTTAACTCAGATACGTTAGTTGAAGGACGAATGATTAAGGACGAGAGCGAAGTTTATGCGATATCTAAGGCTGCTAAAGTTCTCGATGAATTATACGAAATATGTACTCATGAAATCAAAATTGGACTCTCAGAGCGTGCTTTGCAGGCTAAGCTTATATTTGAAGCTATGCAGATGGATGCCAAAACTGCATGTCATAAATCAACTTTGAATCCTCTGATTATCGCGAGCGGTCCAAACGGAGCTCTCCCACATTCACAGATTTCTGGTCGTGAATTCGTAGATGGCGATATGGTCGTAGTGGACTTGACTCTCCGGTACGCCACATATATAGCGGATGCAACTAGGACTTTTGCGTTAGGTAGGGTAAGACATGAAACGAAAGAGGCGTATGAAGTAGTGAAGCAGTCTCAACAAATAGGAATTGATTATGCTAAAGAAGGAATTTTATGCGAACGAGTAGACGATGAATGTAGAGCATTGATTAGTAATCTGGGATACGGAAACCAATTTACCCACTCGACCGGACATGGAATAGGTCTTAATATCCATGAACCACCATGGCTTAGGAAGCCAAACGAGCAGGTTTTAAGGAAAAACATGGCCGTCACCATCGAACCTGGGATATATATAGATGGGAAGTTCGGCGTGAGGATTGAGGACAGTATCGTTGTAAATAGCGGACAGGCAAAGAACTTGAACGCTTTCACGAAAGATCTCCTAGTGCTCGATTGAAGCGTTTATGTGTGTTTTGTAATCTTGTCCTTTTAGTGCTTCTATCGTCATCGTACACGTCATAAATCTGTGGAAGTCAGATAACTACTACTGGTCATAAAAAAACCAGATTCTGATTCATTCGTATTGAATTATGTACCTCCATCGTTCGACTAGATTCGATCTGCAATTAAATCAAGTATCATTATGGCGATTTGTTGCTTGTATTGCAGTGGTAAATGAATAACTTTCTTCTCCTTATCTATTATGAAAACTTCGTTCTTGTCAGAACCAGTTTCACACCCTGCTCTGCCTATATCATTGGCGATTACTAAGTCAGCCTCACACTCTTGCAACTTCTGAAATGCCTTTTTAATGAGGTATGAGTCGGAGACTTTGTGTTCTGCTTTAAAAGCTACTAAAAATAGTTTATCATTTCTACTGATATGTTTAACTTGATCTATTACCTTTGCAGTAGGCAACAGTGGTAATACAATTGTACCCTTTTTAGTCTCTATTTTTTTAGATGACATGTGTTGAGGTGCAAAGTCTGTTATCGCAGCACAGAAAATAATAATATCATATCGCTTTGAGGACAATTCCGATAATACAGCCGTCTCCATTTCTACCCGAGTGTTTACTCTTATCACATTTCTAATTCTTGGTGAATCGCGCATCCCGTGACCATATACAAGCGTAACATTTGCTCCAGCAATTACCGCTTCTTGTGCAATTGCATTTCCCATTTTGCCAGAGCTTAGATTTGTGATAACTCGAACAGGGTCTATGTACTCTATAGTGCTGCCCGCCGTGACTAAGATGTTCTTACCAGATAACAATGAATGTCTCACATTAAGTTCTTCTATAACCGATTGTAAAACGAAATCAGGATCCAATATCTTAGCTTTGTTTTCAGAGATAACGGGTTCTAGAAATTTTACGCCTATACCATTTAACCTCTCGATATTTTTTGCGATAATGTCGTTTGTATACATCGACTTATGCATAGCCGGCACAACAATGATAGGGATTCTCGAACCAAGAGCGACAGTCAAAACAGAAGTAACAGTTGTATCATCTATTCCATTCGCAATTTTACCTATGGTATTGGCCGTGCATGGGTAAACAAGAATGAGGTCTGCCATATTCGTATCAGCCAACACTATGTGCTCTAATTCTCCAGTCAATTTCGTTACGACTTCGTTACCTGTCGCCCACTTCATGATATCAGCTTTGATCAGCATTGAAGACGATGATTCAGACATTACGGCATAGACATCTGCTCCGTGTCGCATCAGTAAACGAGCTAAGTCGATGGCTTTGTAGGCGGCGACACTACCAGTAACACAAAGTACTATTTTTTTCCCCAGAATTTCCTTTCCTTGCGTAGCAACAATGTCCTTTGATGGATGTGTTTTTCTTTTTTTTGCTAAATACAACCCACCTCTCAACTATCTTTTTCTAACTCTCTTTGCAATTCCCTGTATTCATTAGGGTCCATATGAAAAACATTCTGGTCTTCTGGAAATTTCCCACTTTTGACATCAGTTCTATATCCTGTGACGGCTCGAAAAATAGAATCAGACAAGTCTGCATACCGTTTGGCGAATTTCGGTCTAATATTTTCATATACCCCGAGTATGTCATGTAATACCAAGATTTGACCGTCGCAATCCGAACCAGAACCTATTCCGATAACTGCAATCGAAAGGTTTTTTGAGATGATCTTGGCGACTTCGCTAGTCACCATTTCTAGAACTATGCTGAAAACACCTGCTTGTTCAAGGGCTCTAGCCTCTGCGATTAGTTTCATAGATGAATCTTTTGTTTTGGCCTGCACTTTGTAGCCCTCCCATAAAGAAGCAGTCTGAGGTTTCAGTCCGATATGACCCATGACCGGAATCCCAACAGCAACTAATGCCTTGATCGTATCCACCAATTCGGACCCCCCCTCAAGTTTTACTGCATCGCATCCAACTTTTATAAATCTTATAGCATTTTCTAATGCTGCGCCAGTGCCAGGTTGATAAGAACCGAAGGGCAGGTCGGCCACAACCATTGCTCGTTTTGTTCCCATTGATACGCCTTTACAAAATACAAGCATTTCCTCTAGGCCAACTGTTGCTGTTCTTTCGTAACCCAGCATCACCATGCCGGCACTGTCACCCACCAGGAGAATATCAACACCTGCCTTATCACAGATTACAGAGGTACAGTAATCATAAGCACTCAAAACGGCGATTTTTTCGCCTTTTTTCTTTAGTGAGAGGATATCATTAACGTTGTTTTTTCTAAGAATGGTATTGGAATAATTATAATTTTCGCTATAGCAGTCCATCTTTGGCCCCTTGAATAATTCCTAACGATTCTTCAAGGTTTTTCTTGTTATTGAATTCCTTGATAATTTTAGTGAGTGTTGCTTCATCTTCTAGACTTCTGAGTTCTCTTGCAATGGAAATCATAGTTGGCAATACCCTGATGATATTATCCACTATAGTGATTTGAGCTACTCTTGCGGTCCTAGAGATAGGGTTAAGGTCTATCGCGATAATCTTTTTTCCCATCTTGACAAGAGCCTCCGCTCTGTCCCCGTCTTCAAGAGGAACAATAACGACATCACCCAAGTATATACCATCAGGATCAACTCTTCGCCGTTCACTGTGCAGCTCAGATATTCTTGCTGACGCGCGTGGACCGACCCCGTAAACCTTCCTGGCGCCATTGTTGATTAGTTCTCTTTCAATAAATCTCTCTCGTTTTTCGTCTCTATAGAAAAGATTTACTTCTAACCGTGCATTCGTAACTTTGCTTAGCTCGACAAGTTCCTTTGCGCAAATCGCAGCGACATTTCCGTTAATAGATATCACAGGATGTCTTGCAAGTAACAACTCGGCTGATGCCGCCGTTATTGCAACACGGGCAGCTCTGCTAGTCTGCTCTCCTAGCAGGTAATCGAATGCCTCTCCCCTCCCATGAGCTATCAAGCCCTGAGCTACCACCAATCCTCTCTCGAAACCACTAACAAGCTTCTCTCGAACGAGAAGTGATTTGAAACGTGGATGGCTCAATGGGATGTTTTTATTCATTAACAATTTACAATACTCTTGCTCCAATATTCTCTATACCGCATGTGAACAACTTACCGTTGAGGCCACCAAGACAGCGTTCTGCCTCCACGACCTGGTCTTCTGGAATTATTGTAAAGATCGTGTCACCAAACAACGCCACACTCGAGTCAAAACCGTGTGCTCTCAACGCGTTAATTGGTTCCTTGCATCGTCCGTTTGTCAACCCCATGTTTGATACAAATTCGTAGGATATCGTTACAAAATTCTTTATGTTTACCGTGCGCAGAGTGTCATCTTGCCATACATACCTAAAATTAGAATTGCCGCGTAGAACCGATCTAGTAGAAATCGGTCCCATACAAAATATGATCACTTTATAGCCCTTGAGTTCAATTTTCCTGATAATGCCAATACCCGGTGCTCCAGCACGTGTTCTAGTCTCGAATCCTCCCATATATTCTGCTATCACAGTCCCTAATCCTGTTCCGCATACAATTTCTGCCCAGTGAGCAAGTTGCGCGGCTTCTTCTGTACTGAGCCCTACCATAGCTGCCTCGTTAAGAGCATACGAAAGACTGAGAGCTGCTGCTCCACTAGATCCTAGCCCAAAACCAATAGGGATTTCGACCTCATGCTCAATTTTAATATAACAGGGTCGTCTAAAAAATTTCAGATACTGTTGTAAAACTAATTCTGATACTTCTGCGTTCTCGGCAGTCATCCCATTAATAGAGATTTGATGACCCGAGGAACGATCATCGAAGATGCTCACAGTAGTGGTGACTCCTCGATCGATTGAAAATCCCGCACCTTCAGATCCGTGATGTAGAAGGTGCCGGCCTGCTACAAAAGCTCTTTTGGCGATACCGGTTATGTGCCCTGGGCAAAAGGCCTTGGCTGTAGCGACTTTTGACACAAGGGTGTTTATAGAGTGCATAAAATATAAAAACAATGTTTAATTAGTATAAGCTAGTATAAAATACAGCTTGAGGTACGCGAGAAGATTGCAGAAAATAGGCAGTAGCATGCTAATTTCTTTGCCAAGCGAATGGGTTAGAGTTAACTCTTTGAATAAAGGAAATACGGTGTTCATTGAGACTAATGAAGACAACTCGATTTCATTATTCCCGTCGGATGCAAGCGACTCTCAAATAAATGATGTTACTATTTTATACAACGAAAATTCTGTCGATAGCCTGATCAATCAAATATACGGAGCCTACCTTCTGG
>JASHSN010000442.1 GCA_030038695.1 Nitrososphaeraceae archaeon | reverse complement strand
CGGCTTGTATTGCAGTCTGAAGTACATTTTCTCTAGTTGCCTGTGGACCAAGATTCGGCAAGGTGATTCCAACTTTCATACGGTAATTATGCTCTACCTTCTTTATAAAATGCTCTACATCTTTGCAGTATCTAGACTACACGGACCATTTGCAAACGACCTGAATCACTTCTTCGACTTTGACTTTGTCTTACCAGCTTTAGTAGGCTTCTTAGCCTTAGATTTAACCATGTTAATAGATTGATATCCGTCCACTACTATTAAAGTACCCGGAATGACTTTACAACTCATACTAGTAGTCAAGGATAGTATACAACGGTTAGAATTATAAGGCTGAAAGAGACAACCTAGAGTTTTATAGAGCTTCGACGGAAGGCTTCCTCCAGAGGATTCTTAACATAAGTCGTCACTAGGTAATAGCACAGAGCTGCGGCAATCAGAGCTAGTTCATACGATAATATATCAGTAAAAGTCGAACGACAAGTTGGTCGTAACGACATATAGATTTCTAAGTGCGATAATAACTGCCATGACGATAGAGTATTCCCATTGCAGACATCCAGTTTTTTTCCACGTCTGCGCTGTTCTTCCCCTCTAAATTTCACGGAACTACAATATTTTGATCCCTGGGTTCTTGATCTTATTTCTGCTGGCGGAATTTAGTAGCATTGGAGTTAGAATCTCTGCTTGATATGCAATGGATAGTGGCCCTAGGTATATAGCGCGCAATCCGGGAATTTCAGAAATCAAATTATTGACTTTTGTCACAGTATCCCAGTCGTCACCGCAAACGAAGGTGTCTAAATCGAGGCTCTCTTTTATGTTTTTGAGTCGTGCCTCAGGTATCGTATGAAATGCTGATACGACACGGGATCTGTGACGTAAATTGTCTGCAACGATTTCAGCAGCAGCTTTCTTTCCCTGTTCTAGTGGAATGTAAACAAATCCAGCTCCGGTCCTTGCCATGGGGGCGATAGGGCTAATAACAATACAGTCATCCCTGAGTTGTTTCGATATCTGTGCGCACATTTCTGCAATGTGCTCGTAATGAATGGAGAGCAGAAGAATGTCAGAAGATCTTGATACTACCAAATTTTCATCACCGGTAATGCTGCCTGTCATGCGACTCCCATAGGACTCTATGGCAATTTTCGTATAATTTCTTGCTGCTTCTGCTGCCTTTTGAGCCTCTCTTGAACCTACGATAACATCATGCCTAACGGACCATCTCAAAGCATACCCTTCGCCCATACCCCCTGTTCCGCCTATTAGTCCTATCTTCATCCTAGATGGTTCACTAAACGTGTGGTTATTAAAGTTATTAAAAAACTCATCTGTAAAACCTCCGACGCTGGCGTAGGTGTCCATAACGTTCACGTGCTGTCTACCGCGTGACTGCAGGGGTGGAAAATACCTCCGGATGTGCAGTTACATACTCTCGAACGCTCATACTTGGTTTTCGGTTAACTTCTGCACGTCCGACGTCAACCGATCGTAGCGATTTTCCGCGTGGAGCTTAGCCAGAGTGGAAAAGTGATCAAAAACGTGTTGAGAAAAATTGAGCGGCAATAACTCTTCCTTCAGCCTTGCAGATTAGAAAGATGCCGGTGTTTCATGAGTCTAAAATATAATAGGATCTTTTTCCACACGATTCATATGAGACCGGACAGTCAAAGAGCATTAGTCTTACAAGGTGGTGGCTCACTTGGTGCGTATGAAGCTGGAGCCTATAAGGCACTATATGAAAAAATTACTAAAATGGATAAAGATAAAGGAGAAACAGGTAAACCACTTCTAAATATAGTGGCTGGAACGTCAATAGGTGCGATCAATGCTGCAATAATTGTAAGCTATGTAGTGGAGAATAATACTTGGGAGGGTTCAGCAGAAAGACTTAATGAGTTCTGGGAATATGTGTCAAAGGAATCATCGGTCGATTTGATGCCAGGCGTTATAGCTTGGTGGGATTATTTGCATAACAACGTTCACAGCGGAATTGCCTCAGGGGAGGCTGCAAGAAGATATTATTCAGCAAAAGAATTCGCAATTACAGGAGTACCCTCAGTTTTTTCCCCTTTAATGCCCGTAATTGATACTAGATTTTTTGATATTCAAAACATATGGTATCACTTTAACAGTGGACCGTTAAAAAAAAGTTTAGAAAGATTCGCGAAATTTCCCATAGCAACAACTTTCGACGATAAATCATCTTTGCCCCAACCAAGACTCTTGCTAGTGAGTGTTGATGTCGCAGAGGGAACTGCTGTAACATTTGATAGTTACGAAAAGGAAGACGGTTCTAGAAAATCCCTATATGGAAAATATATTGTTCGAAACGGAGAAGAAGTGGGACATAAACACATCATAAGATACAACGATGGAATTACCTCAGAACACGTTATTGCAAGCGCATCTGTGCCTATCAACTACAGTTATACTAGTTTAGAAGGTGAAAGCTATAATGAAAATACAGCAAATTATGAGAAGAATATCCGTTATTTTTGGGACGGCGGGATAATGAGCAGTTAAAAGACACTGTTCCGAAACTAGGAATAGGCATAATTAACGTCCATCCAGCAAAACAAGATATAATCCCTTGGGATCGTGATGGAATTATAAATAGAAATGATGACATAACCTTTTCAGATAGAACAGAACGTGAACAACAGGCTTCGTTACTTGCCTCAGACTATGTCGATCTGGCACGGAAGTTGATAAAAAT
>JASHSN010000007.1 GCA_030038695.1 Nitrososphaeraceae archaeon | reverse complement strand
TGATAGTAATTTATGCAACAAAGCTGGATCTGCCATTCCTGCTGGCTCGTGAACTACAAAAGCTACATGTATCTCCGTTTCATAGTCGTCATTTATCGCAACAGCAAATTGGAGTCCCCGTTCGGACTGTTCCGTTCCATCATACCCAACGAGTATTTTTTTCATTGCCACTTTTTTCGCATTTGGTCAATTGCATGATGAAAGATATATACGTTTTATGTATTTATATACGCACCATCGATTCCGGAACAGTATCAGACATCATTAAAAGACCTTTGTGAATTTTTCCAGAAAAGTTAAGTTTGCAAATAGAATACAATCTAATCTGAGCTTGAAGTGCAAATTATGTTGCATAGAATATTAATCTCTTTTCAAAAATCCAAGGGTCGTCCGTAACAGAGGCGATATCATATTAGTCAATGTATCGTCCGCTTCCTCTTGGGTGCCCTACTTTGAAAAAACCTGCGTAAACCACTATTAAGGATAGTAAACGAATACGATAATTCAGAAGATATCCTTTCCTGTAGCTGAACTGAAGGCAGCTAAATAACGTTGGAGTTTAGGTACCTATCGGTGGTCGGTTGTAGTCACACAGATCTAGGTTCGCCGCCTAAAAACTCAACTCGGTTCGCCTTTTGGAATCTTGTATGTCTTGTAATATTGTCTGAGTTGAGAAAAAAAAGAATCGAGGTCAATGTGCATGTGGTGGAGGCGCAGTACCTTTCGAAACAGTTTCATTGAATGTACCTGATGCTTTTTCGTGAAATTCGAGATTCGACTGGTCTACTTTAATTGCACTGGTAGGACATACCGACACGCAGGCCATGCACCAAATGCAATCATGTTCTCTGATAGGATCAGATTTATCTGTGTAGTCTTTTCTATCTTCCTTTACAGTACTACCAGTTCCGGAGCTCGTTTCATTCAGCATCTTCGAAGGTGATACATCCTGCTCGGTTCTGTACCACTGAAAGACCTGTACTGGACAAGCCTCGATACATGCACCGTCTGCTACGCACGAATCCCAATCAACTGCGACCATTGTCCCATGTATACCTGCTGGAACAATTTCCTCTCCTCTGGTAGCATATGCTGCCTTTACCTCATCATTTTCAGCTGCTTCTGCTGTTTTACCCGGTCCCCACACATAGTGATAATGTTCTCCGTCAGAATGTATATGCTTACCAATTACTCGATTATTTCTTGGAAAGTCTGGATCTATTGGCATCATTAGTGTCTGGCTACTGTTTCCTTATGAACGTAACCGATGTTACATTTAGTCTACTAACAGCACTGGACATATTTGGGTTTTATTTTCATCTCCTTTTGTCCATACATATATCAGAGCTTGAACCTCACCACTCATGTGCAGCTCAAGGCTTGAGTACCCTTAGGTACGGATTGATTGGTAATGTTAAAGCCTTACTGACTAACAGTAGTAGTACGTAGAATGGTCTGGTGATTATGTTCGCTATGCTTTTAGTTTCGTGTCATTAATGTGTAATATCTCATAATCAGAAATCTCGCGATTACATAATCAAAGTGAGTGGAGCTCCTTGTCGTGAGATTATCCTTAGAGACAGCAGCACTCGTATAAAGAATCTTATTATAACATTAGACCTCCTGGAAAAGCTCGAAGAATTTGAAAAAAGGACAGAGAACGAGGTGAATTGTTCTTCATTCTTTGTATAAACTATCTTTGTTCGACAATACAAAGGATTATTTCTGACCTATCGCAAGACAAGAGATGAAATTGCACGTTTGTGAATTGCACAAAACGTGTAAAAAGCTTCTAGAGATAATATTCACAGCCCCTCTCTATAACAAATATATATATTTCAAAACGCGTGTATCTTAGCTATACGATAGCGCCTAATTCAATCAAAATCATCATCGGGCGGGATTAGGGATCAATTCAACGTGCAGAATAATTAATAATGATGAATGATGAAAATTAGACTATTGAAGCGGTTCAGATTGCTAAACCTTATTTGTGACTTTTCCTTCATCAACTGCCATTATTGATGGAGTACCCTTTTGAAATGCAATTTAGTATTCTGTACCGGATACGCCTATGCTGAGTCTTGCTACCGATTTTAATTATTTTGACCATTCTTATATAAGAATGAACTTGGTATATCATCATCCTGTATTGGGACTAAATATTGATATAATAATACTCTCCAGAGTCTTTCTGTTCTCTGTCCAATCTGCTTCCATCCTTGTTAATTCGTGGCCTGCCTGTGGTTTCATCCCTCCTATACGTAACTGAAAGCACTTTTAAGAATCTGTTCATACCATCTTTTTTACTCATCGGGCTGGTGGCAAATCCTTCAGACCCTGGAACCCCCTCGAAAATTATTAGAGAATCGCTTACTATGTCAATTAGCTGCAGGTCATGTTCAATTATTATTGCTGATTTGCCCTGAGATCGAATAAAGTGCTGAAGGAATTTAGCTATTGTAATTCTGTCTTCGACATCTAGGAATGCAGATGGCTCATCGAGTGCATAAATGTCGGCATCACGCATCAAAGATGCCGTTATTGCCACCTTTTGTAGTTCCCCGCCGCTAATCTTCCTAACATTTTTTTCGTAGATCTTCTTTATTCCCAGAGGAACCACGATTAGTGCTTCAATAGGAGACCCTTCGATAGCACTTCCATAAGCAGTGGTTAGTAATGATTTCACTGTGCCATCATAATCTTGGACTAGATATTGTGCTTTGTAGGATATTTTCCTCCCAATGTCAATATTGCCGCTATCTGACTCCATTACCCCAGCAAGCATTCTCATGAAAGTCGTTTTACCTATTGCGTTAGCACCTAATACTCCAACGATTTCTCCACGATTTATATGTCCTGACGATACTTTAAGCTTAAATGAGGAAAACGATTTTATCATATCCGAATAACCAGCTATTGGATCGTCTCGGACTGTGTTAGAAGCTAATTCTGTTTTTATATCAAATAGGAAAGCCTTCTCGCGAAATCTAGTATTTTCTATTTGAATAAAGCCTTCAAGAAAACTGTTGATACCGGTTTTTGTACTGTACAGACTGGAAACAATACCGTACGCACTTGGTTCGCCGTAAATTATGTAAATATAATCAGATATATAATCCAATAAAGCCAGGTCATGTTCCGCAACCATTACCTTCTTTTGCTCTTCAGCTGCGAGATCATGAATTACTCTGGCGACTGCAATTCTCTGATAAACATCATTATAGGATGATGGTTCATCAAAAAAGTAGTAGTCGGCATCCTTTGCCGCAGCAACTGCAATCGCAAGTCTCTGTAATTGACCTCCACTTAACTCTTCTATATCCTGATCAAGAATCTCTTTGAGATCAAGATCTGCCATTAATTCATCTACTTTATTACGTTCATCATATTTTCTCAGTAGCTCTTTTGCAGTACCCTTAAATATTTTTGGTATCAACGTTACCAATTGAGGCTTAATCGAGACACGTATAGTCTTATCGGCTATTTTCTCGAAGTGGGAACTTAGATCTGTTCCATGAAAGTTCTTTATGACCTGACCCCAATTTAGATCAGTCTCGTAACTACCGAAATTGGGCCTGATATTTCCAGAGAGAATATTCAATACTGTAGACTTACCTATTCCATTTCTTCCAAGTAAACCCACTACAGAACCTCTCCTGAAAGTTGGAAGACGATAGATCCTAAATGAATTGATTCCAAACTGATGAATTTTGTGTTCCCCCAATTCTTTGACTAAATTAACGATAACAATAGCTTCGAAAGGACATTTCTTGACACATATCCCACATCCTGTGCAAAGATCTTCCGAAATGACGGCCTTTCCATCCTTGGGACGTTGTACAATGCATTCACCACCATCACTCTTGTTTACCGGACAGTAGACGATGCATTCCAAGCCGCACTTCCTAGGTTGGCACAGATCGTCGTCAAGAGCGGCAATCCTATGTGTTAACTTTCTAGACTCTTTCATACAAGGTTAATTTGTAATTATTCACTCATGAACTATAAAGGTAACGACTGTTACATTCATATTTTTATCATACACTATATGGAAAATTGGATAATTATCATAAGAGAATTCTAGGAATCCGTCTCAAACTACTAGAAAAACACTTACATGAGACAATTAGTATATTAGAACACGAAAGCAATATCAGATTCGAATTATACTCAATCAGGGATAACATAGATTCCGAAGACAAAATTAAGATAATTAACATCATTAATTCTATGCTTGATGAAATTCGAAAAATAAAGAAAAAGTTTCTTCTCGAACCAGATGAAGAGACTATTACATCTCATGTTCTGGGTCATCTAAATGATGTCTGGACGATCTTAGAAGATTCAACACCTGACAACATGAGAGGCTATAGTAGAATATCCGAACTTGACAATGAGCTACTAAGCCCCCATATCCTAAAAATGCACCATACGCTAGAAGATATCTTAAAGAGGCTCAGATAAGTCTATAATGCGATGTGTTAAGATGAGGAATAATATAGACCAAGCCATGTAGTTACTTTGCAACGCCCTTGTTCTATTTCGTAGGGTATGAATGATTAACGCTGGAGGCGTTTCCTTCCTGAAGCTTCTGACTATGGCTGAATACCTATTGTTCAACAAGCCTTACAGAAGACCAAGATTGCCTGAAGATAGTGAGTTAAACAAGTACAAGGGAAAAGTTTTGGAGGCACTTAGAGGCCATCCGAAAATCAGTTGATATTTGT
>JASHSN010000052.1 GCA_030038695.1 Nitrososphaeraceae archaeon | reverse complement strand
TTGTAGTAAGTCTTCCTTGATACACTGTACTTTTTACAAATACCAGTTACAGTGTTACCAGTCCGTTCATGTTCATGAATTAGGTTGAATTTTCTTTCTATTTCTATGGGATATTACACTTCCTAGCAGAAGTGTAACCTATGTGTGTAAGTGAATTAGTTACCTATGTGTGTAAACACAACAATTAACTAACCTGGTAAATCTTGCTTTAACCGTGGGAGTTGTAATCCCAGTCTCTAGGGAGATTTCTCGGAATGACTTTAAGTAATGACCGCAAAATAGAGACATCATAATCATCTAGTTGGAGTGGCATACGTTCTCTAGAATGATTTATTTTGTAGCATATGGCTTATACTTTTACAATTGTAAAGACCTAAAGTTATAAATGATCTTTTCCATATAAGATACCAACAAGGAAAAAAAGAAGATGGCGAAAGATCTGGTTTGTGGAATGTTTGTAGAAGAAAAGCCAGAATCCGTCAGGTACAGCAAAGACGGAAGAGAATACTACTTTTGCAGTAAGCGATGTTTAGATGAATTTACACAACCCGAAAAAGAATTACGAAGGCTAAAGGCACATGTTGTGATAAGTATTGCTCTTACAGTACCTATAGTAATTTTGAGTTTACCTCATATGATACCTACAGATTTTGGTAGTGTTTTTCCAATGTATATTATGCACCTTAGTAATTACATAATGCTGGCGTTGGCCACTCCCTTACAGTTTTGGATCGGGTGGAGATTTTACAGGGGATTGTGGGATGGAATTAAGGCAAAAGCATCTAATATGGACACGCTTATTGCAATTGGAACATCTTCTGCTTACTCGTATAGCGCAACGGTTACGTTGATTCCAAACTATTTTCCATTTACTTCGGTATACTTTGAAACTGCAGCCATTATTATCGCATTAATACTCATTGGAAGACTGCTTGAGACAAGAACGAAAGAGAAAGCGTTTGATGCTGTAAGAAAATTATTGGACCTTCAACCGAAAATGGCCAAGATTTTGCGACAAACAAAAAATGGAGATACAGAGGAAGTTGAGATTCCAATAGAACAGGTAAAAGAAGGTGCTATTATGATGATAAGACCAGGAGAAAGGATACCGACTGATGGAAACGTAATAGCCGGGTCATCGTTCGTCGATGAATCAGCTGTAACAGGTGAAAGTATCCCTATAGACAAGACGAGAGGTGATGAAGTAATTGGTGCAACGATAAACAGAAGTGGTCTGCTTAAAGTCAGAGCAACTAAGATTGGACAGGATACAGTATTGTCACAAATTATTACGTTAGTTGAAGAAGCAAGAATTGGAAAGGCACAAACACAAAGGTTAGTAGACCAAGTGGCAAAATATTTTGTACCAGGAGTTTTAACAATAGCAATAGTAGTAGGACTTGGATGGTACTCCATTGGTAATATAGGGTTCACATTTTCACTTTTAGCATTTGTGTCCGTGATAATAATTGCATGTCCTTGCGCCCTTGGAATTGCAACACCAGCAGCTTTGATGATGGGAGCTGGTAAGGGAGCTGAAAATGGTATTCTGTTTAAAGGCGGCGAATATTTGGAGATAGCAAGCAAGGTAAAGACGGTCGTGTTTGATAAAACAGGGACTTTGACAAGAGGCAAACCATCTGTAACTGACATAACAGCTATGTCAGGATTAAGTGAAGACGAAATACTGAGACTTGCCGCCATTGCAGAATCAGGATCAGAGCACCCTTTAGGTCAGGCGGTTGCCAATTACGCTAAAGAAAAAGGCATTATAGTATCAACTCCAGATTCATTTGAAGCTATATCTGGCCATGGTCTTAGAGCAAGATATGCAAACCACACGATCCTCATAGGAAACAGAACGCTAATGTATGATAACAATATTCTAGTCAATAAAGATGTAGACTTTGAACTTAACGCGCTTGAAACTCAAGGGAAGACTGCTACTCTTGTTGCAGTCGATAACAAAATTGCAGGGATAATTGCAATTGCAGATACCGTAAAAGATAATGCTAAGCAAGCAGTTGATTCGCTCAAATCGATGGGCACAGAAGTAGTAATGCTTACAGGTGATAATGAAAGAACCGCAAAAGCGGTTGCATCGAAACTTGGAATTGATAAAGTCATAGCACAAGTATTACCACACGAAAAGGAACAGGCAATATCTCGATTAAAATCAAATGAAGAAAACAATGGTTTAGTTGCAATGGTCGGCGACGGAATTAATGATGCACCAGCATTAGCAAGAGCTGATCTAGGAATTGCGATTGGCTCTGGTACGGATGTTGCAAAGGAAACTGGAGGTATAATATTGATTAAAAATGATCTTAGGGATGTTGTTACTGCGCTTGATTTAGGGAGGAAGACAGTATCAAAAATAAAACAAAACCTTTTTTGGGCCTTTGGATATAATGCTGGATTAATTCCAATAGCTGGTGGAATACTAGTACCTTTTATGGGTGTTGAGATATTTGGATGGCTCCCTATGTTTGCAGGTTTAGCAATGGCAATGAGTTCTGTAACAGTAGTTGGAAATTCTATACTGCTTGGTAGGTATAAACCAAGGTCTGCAAATATCAAACCAAAAAGAGACGAACTCCACACCGGCGAGGATTTCAAAAGGGCCTACTCTTTGCAAAAAGCTGCTAGATGAACAAGTCAAGGTATATATAGTGAATTTATTGTGTTGTATTTAACCTAGCCATCGTATATGGTGGTCATACTAAAGTTAGAAGCGAATTCTACTATACCGCTGTCTGTCAAATAATCAACCAGATACAGTAAATTGTTTGACTCCCCCACCACTTCATATAGCTTGATAGTTAATGTTTACATTTGGGTGATCCTTTTGATATACAACATACCGACCTCTGATA
>JASHSN010000441.1 GCA_030038695.1 Nitrososphaeraceae archaeon | reverse complement strand
GAGGCCAGAAAGATTTGAGCGGTGGTTTGTGGAATCCTTTTTTCGCAATTGGACCGTTCCTGAATATTCCCAAAAATCTGATAGCGCCAACCTGTGCTTCTGAGATAAATACAACAACGGCGAACCAAGTATGCCCGCCAATCATAGGCACTCAACGAGGGGATATAATAATTGCTACAGCAGTCAACAATGCTAGGGTATTTGCTCTTGGCGGCAATGATGTCGTAGAATGTGGAACTGGTGATTGCAACGTATTTACTGCATTTGGTAACAATATTCTCATGTCCGGTTCCGCTTACACCGCTCATCTTTTCGCTGGTTCAGGAGGGTATTTCCGTCCAGGAAATAATATCTTCATAGGAGCCGGTGGCGAGACTCTAATGGTGGGCGGGAATGGAAATGATCAATTCTATGCTGGATCAAATAACCTCTTTGATGGAGGAGATGATATCATGATAGGAGGTAGTGGAGCTAACTACTTTGACTGCGGTCCTAACGGTAATGGAGTTATACTAGACTTCAATCCTGCTAAAGGTGATTCTAAAGCACCTAATTGTAAATATGTCATTACAACATATTCCAATAATATCTTTGGTCCTGGAATACCAGATAATATTACTGGTGGTCTTTTAAGCTCGGACAGTAACCCCAACCTTGCTGCTCTTATAGGATCGCTGTCAAGTCAGAATTCGAGCGCAAACCAAGTGAACAATACAGCACCAGCTGCTCCGGGTGTGCTTTCAGCATCAGCTCAGAACTTGAATGCGAACCAGCCTAACATTGCTCGTCTGATGGGATTGCTCTCGGGTCAGAATTTGTATGCAAACCAACCGGCTCCCCAATCAAGCAGCGGAAAAGTATTGTTTTCACGATCAGGTCAGAATTTGAATGCAAATCAGCATAACATTGCTCGTCTGATGGGATTGCTCTCAGGTCAGAATTTGAATTTGTATCCAAACCAACCCAACAATGCTGTGCCTATGGCCGTCCCTACAAGCAGTTTCAAAGCTGGTTTTACGGCATAAAGTTACCCATAATGGATTACTATGATAGAATACATATTGCATTTTATAAAATAGGTTTTTTTGGGCGCGTTACTGATTGATCAAAAATCCATTTTTTTAAGAATATCATTTGGCGACGAACGATTTTCGATCCTCGTATGACGGCTCCACACATACGACAATCGTGAAATATACATTATAATGGTACGTGCTCGATATAAATGAGCATCTCATGCTTAAGCAACACGTGCATGCTTAAACATTTTTCTTAAACAACTCTGCAATTCGTACGAAGCCACGAATCCAAGATCAGTTTTTGATCTATTTGTATGAACTGTAAGCAGTTAAGCCCTTCGCCCCTAACACAAGCAAACTTTTTGCACCAGTTATCTTTATCTGATAATGCTTGCCTATCTTAGGCAAGTAGATTTTATTCAACGTGTCAGAACGGTACTGCTCCGCCGCCCCCTCTGCCACCGCCTATGTGTACGCTGACACCGTTGGCGTTACCGCCGTTACCACCGTTTGCACTTCAGCCATTAGCACGCAGACCCTGATCCGCCTGTGGCTGAGCCTAGTACTGGAATTATCCGCTTGTGTCTTAGTATGCTCCCTTTGAGAGTCATCTTCAGTAAGATCATTCGGTGCCATCTAGATAAAGAAGGACACGATTCTCTTTGGAAACAGAGTAGATGTGTACTAGAAAAACCGATGATATATCTTATTACTATGTGAGAACGGGACTTGGTATTTGTAGTTGTAGTGTGTCCCGATTAATAGATGAATCATGCTGAAACTGCCGTTATGGCTTTGGCTGCCGCCCAATACATAATTCGTAGATAACGGTTTAGAATAGGCTTCTAACGGAACCATGGTTTCAAGGTCTTTCGCCCTTGTAGTTTAAAATATTGGTTGTTTAACAAAAAAAAGGATTTAGGAATCTTTTGGACTTTAGGCGTTTTTAGGCGCGTTACTACGCCTTAGCGGTGCGTGGAATGGAGAAGCTTATGTGTACGCTGCCACCGTTGGCGTTACCACCGTTACCGCCGTTTGCATCTCCGCCATTAGCACTAGCATGGGCAGACCCTGTTCCGCCACTACCTGAACCAATACCACCGGTATTTGCGACTGCAATTCCGCCATCTCCTCCCGTTCCGCCAGCTCCGCCAGCGCCGCCAGTTCCTCCGTCTCCGCCTGCTATAACTACAGTCGTGCCTGACTGCGGTGCTGCTTGCTTTAAGGCATATGCCTGATTTGGTAAGGCAAACGCCAATACAGACACTGTCAGGATTACTGCTACCGCTGAAGCCATGATTACTGATGTTTTCTTATGCATAATTCGTCGATACCGATTTAGAAAAACTTGGTATATTAATGATTCGATAGATAAATTTGCTAGAAATTTCTATAAGATACTTCTTACCAGAAAAAGCATAATAACTAAGTTGTTTCAAGATAAAAGTAATTAAACCTTACAGTACATAGAAAATACTAAATTTGAATCTACTGAGTATCAAGAAATACTTTAACAGTATCGTACATGCATTAATTTGCTGATTCGAATATCTTTATCACTTTGAATATAAATCAGAAATTCTAGACATTTGTTGCTCAGATCGTGTATTTCAATGTATATAATCTCTTTTGGAAACAGAAACACAGTATGTGTACAAAAAAACAATGATTTATCTTATTACTATAAGGACTTGGTATTTGTAGTTGTAGTATGCGCCGATTAAGGTGAATCATGCTAAAACTGCCGTTGTGGTTCTGCTGCCCAATACATAATTCGTAGATAACGGTTTAGAATACGCTAACGGACATAGTCAAGATCTTTAGCCCTCCGTTGTGATTTAAAATATTGGTCGTTTAACAAAAAAAAGGGTTTAGGAATCTTTTGGATTAATTGCGTTTAGCCGCCATTTTTGG
>JASHSN010000440.1 GCA_030038695.1 Nitrososphaeraceae archaeon | reverse complement strand
GCAATCTTGTTCTTCGCAGTTGTTGTAGATAATACAACGTAGACTAATGTGAATGTCATAACTGTTTCTAATATAAGTGCCCTAGTCACATTTCCATCTGAAGGAAGTGTTACGCCTGCGGCCATTGATTGACCAAACATTGCAAATACTACTGCGGAAGCGATAATGGCTCCAACAAATTGAGACACTATGTAAAGACCTGCTTCCTTTGCTGTTAATTTAGCTGAGACCAACAAACCTGTAGTAACTGCAGGATTAACTTGCGCTCCTGATTTATATCCCAGGGCATAAACAATTGCAGTCAGTGCGAAGGCATGAACTAATCCTATTCCAATTACTCCTAACTGGCCACTTTTAGAATAAACCGATGCAGCAGAACGTTCCCACAATCTCAACTAAGTAGCTACTTTTTGGTGTCATGTTTTTTTCAAAAAATTAAGATAGTCGATGTATTCCCATGAAGACGTTTTGCTGAAGATATACCTATAATTCTTAAGACTCAGTGAGCTCTGGCAACCGCAATGTTGTTCTTTCCAAGATCAGACACGCCTCTCTATACAGCCTTTGCCAACTATACACGTTATTAGTATAGGCCCTTTAGTTCCCGGTTGATGTGGATATCCTGTTTCTTGATTTCCTCCTTCACCACGTAAATTCACACTATGGAATGCCTGCACTGTCGCAAAAGCTGGTGTGAAGCTCATTCCTAAAAATACCGTTCCTATTCCTATTACCACTAGCGCAATTAGACTGATTTGTTTTATCATGCCAAGTCAATTCCTCTATTAAGATAAGAACATGGTTCCTTCTAGTGAATTCCAACTATGGTTTGGTGACATGATGAATAGAAAAACAGTAAAACGTTCGTCTAAAAGACTACCCAGATTATCATACCAATCCTACTTTAGCCAAGATCTACTACAATCTTCTATTGCTTCTTTACGACTCTTGCAGATAGTTTCATGCCGGTCCTTTGTTTTGTGGCTCTGATCAAATTCTACCAACAACTTTCGCTTACCACAACTCTGGCATATTTTATCGACGGGTATAGTTTCGATCTTCATGTTTTCGGTATATGTATGATATCATACTAGCTAGTGGCTATGCCCACAGCCACATCCACTCGTATTTTCATTACTTCCAGAGCACGATGGGCATGTCGGTACGTTGGTCTCAGACATGAACATAACGCCACAAGAAGTACATTTTAATTTTTGAATTCCTTCCATAATCTCCAATTCTGAACAACCTAATTAAACCTTGTGCAAGAAAAAAACTGTATATCTCCGTATTTATTATGTCTTAAACCACCTTTTACAATCCGCGAAAATTTAAAGTATACCACAGTCTATTCTCTGAGGTGTCTCCTCATGGTTAGCTATCCTGATCGAAATATTTTTCAACACAGATAATTTAAAAGGCTCAAGGCTGAAAATAATGCGTCTATGGTTAAAGGGCTGCAATTTTCTTTATTTTCTGTTAAAGAATTGTCGGAGAAATTAAAGACCAAGGAAATATCACCTGTAGACCTAATTGATCGTTGCTTTGATAGAATTAGTAAATTTAATCCATCACTTAACGCATTTATCACTGTTGTCGATGAGAAAGATGCATATAATGATGCACGAATAGCTGAAAAGGAGATTGCCCAGGGAAACTACAGAGGACCTTTGCATGGCATTCCTTTTTCAATAAAAGATATTATTTATGCAAAAGGTATTAGATGTACTGCAGGTTCAAAAATAATGTCTGAAAATTTTCCAAAGTTCGATGCAACCTCTATTAAAAGAATGAAAGATGAGGGAGCAATCTTACTTGGTACCAACAATTTAAATGAATTTGCATCTGGAATTACAGGTGTGAATCAATTTTATGGTAACACTAAGAACCCTTGGAAGATGTCAAGGATATCAGGTGGTTCAAGTAGCGGTTGTGCTGTCGCGGTTTCAACAGGGATGGCTCTAACATGCATCGGAACTGATACAGGCGGATCTGTAAGAGTGCCATCATCATTGTGTGGGGTGGTTGGACTAAAACCCAGTTACGGGAGGATAAGTAAGTATGGTATTGTGCCTCTGGCACCGTCCTTGGATCATGTTGGGTGCATTACTAGGTGCGTATGGGACGCAGCTGCTGTATTAGAATGTATATCAGGTTGGGATCCATCGGATCAAACTTCCAGTCACAAAAAAGTTCCTCAATATACAAAAATTATCGAAAACTCAAACTTTGAAGGAATGTCTATCGGAGTACCAAAGGACTATTTCTTTAGTTATGTGGACTCTGAAGTTGAGAGTCTGTTCTATCGGTTTTTGGAAAGTTTGGTGTCATTAGGATATAAAGTATTGGATATGGATCTTCGAAATACGCAGAGATACTGCAATACTTGGAGAGATATTAGGTATGCAGAGGCATCAGAAGTACACAAACTGTGGTTCAAAACAAGAATGGAAGATTACAGTGAAGAAGTAAGAGATATGCTAATTCGAGGAACAAAAATATCTGCAGTTGATTACATCCATGCCAAGCGAATTATAAACGAGGAATTAAAGAAAGAGTTTCTAACCATATTACACGAAAAGTTTGATCTTGTTGTTGTGCCAACAACCATTATCTCTGCTCCTAGATTTGATGAACTAATGACCATTGACATCGGGGGCACTGTTTTGCAAACTAGAGACGCTTTACTTAGGAACAGCATATTATTTAATAGCATTGGTTTTCCTGCAGTTAGTATTCCAGTAGGATTAACTAAAGATAATATGCCAGTAGGAGTACAGATTATTGGTCCCCCATTTACAGAAGGAAAAATACTGTCCGTAGCGTATAATTACGAATGTGAGAGTCGCAAGGCTAATTTCATACCTCCTTATCCCTTTAGTTCTTAAAGCAGAATTTGTTACAGCAGGTTATTACTTGTTTGAGCTGTAAAAACACATCATTTTTGATTCTTCCGTGGAATCCATTTCGACGACATGTTTTGCATTCAAGCACCTTTAACATCATTTCGAGCAAATCTCTTCAAAAGTGCAGCAAAAAATATAACTACCACTAACGAATAGACTAAAACTGGCCGAGATTCTATCGTAACAGTTACTGAAAGTTTAAGCAGCGGCAGTACGATTGCGGTGTCATTAGTGACACTACGCACCTCTAGCCAAATTCAGCCAAATCCAAAAAGGAGAGGCATACATGTCTTTAAACAATACAGAAGAACTGAAATTCACACAACGTCTAACGAAATATCCTGATGAGGTCATCCAAGAATCGTAGAACCCACTTACTGGGAGAAAGTTTCTTATTTGACATCATTAGAAGTTACAGGATTTTAAAAATATAAATTCTTGTAAATATGCAAAATCTGAATATTTGATGCAATAGTTGCACATATTTCATACGACTCAAAGATTGGTTTAGGAATTCTGTCCACCATCCCCTGGGCCGATCGTTTTTTTAAAGTTTCTGTTTCGGATATGCTTTTGAACAGATCTGTCAAGTTACGTGCAAACATGGATATTCTTTTCTTGCAGTATCAATTTTCCATATAGGAACGTACACTAAAGACGATTTCTTGATTTCTACTTGATGTATCCTAAGTTAAGTATCGCATTTTTTATCAACATATCATTATCTGAATGTTATTAATTTTAGACAAGAACAGCTTTAGCTCAGTAATTTATCATTCTGTATGTGAAAGCCGAATGTCTGGCGTTATCCAAGGTCAAGAAAGCAGAACTGTTTGATTTTATGAAGGGAACAAGGAATAAAGAAGAATACAGAAGGGCATCTGCTATAAAACAAAAGCTCGAAGGCTTACCATATCGAACTATAGCCAGGAATCTGGATGTTAATTACAGAAATGTATACAATTGGCTAAAAGAGTACAAAGAATATGGACTTGATGGTATAAGGAGCAAAAGAAAAAATGCTGGTAGAATACCAAAGATATCTTCTGATAAGAATAAGAAGACGATTAAAGAGATAATATCCAAGTCTCCTACAACCTTTGGATACCTAAAG
>JASHSN010000439.1 GCA_030038695.1 Nitrososphaeraceae archaeon | reverse complement strand
ATGCTGTCATTCTATTCATCGTATTCACCTTCTCCCATCAAAAGAAAGATCGGTTTCTGTCGGTATGGAGTGCAGTTTAAGTTGGTCTTTAGATCTCCTGTTATTGAATACATCTCAGCTACTTTACGTAGAACTTCTTTTTGACTCTAGTAGTTGATAATTGGTAGCGATTACGTTGCAGTTTCGTTGCAGTTTCGTTGCAAATGTTAGGTTCATCTAACGGATCCAGAAAAGATTCGAAGCTGGAAAAATAGCACAAAGAAGAAGGAAAAGTTCTCAATAATAATGAAAATGATAGGGTAGGATAACACCGGTCTTGTCGTTCAGGTACTTACGTAACGTCCTCCTTAAGCAAGGTAGGAATAGCCATATGCCTCCTAGCTGTCGCCTCCATCGCAACCACTATCATTACATTCGTTTCCGCTACCAGGACCATTATCGCTATGATCATGGTGTTCACCTCCTCGTAATGCGTTGGTAAGGATCGTAAGGATCGTAAGGATGGTGTGTTCTAAAGTTTCAAGCAGCAATAAACCCACTACACAAAGAGTAGAACTGTTTATCCACCTATTCTGTGCATAAGGTTTAAGGTTGGTCTTAATTCTTTGGCCCGTATTTTGCTAATTATACCTTCTGGTTTCTTTTTTATACATTCTAGTATGTATGTTGTTATATAATCATAAGATTTTCCACTCCGTAACAACGCCTTCAAGTCGTAACCAGGATTTTCGTAAAGACATGTCAGTAATATACCAACAGGCGTAATCCTCATCCTGTCACAACTCTGACAAAATGGCTCTGTTATTGATGGAATAAATCCTAAAGTGCCTTTTCCATCTACAAAAGAATAAAGAGTTGCAGGTTCAGAATTTTTGTTGTACAAAGGATTCAGCTCCTTTAAATCTTCATTTATTCTTTGAATTGTCTCGCGCTTGCTGACAACTAGGTTCGGTTCCCAAATACCTGATCCATCTAGCGGCATGAACTCTATGAACCGAACAGTATATCCGGTACTTCTGGCAAATTTAGCAAAATCTACAATTTCATCATCGTTCCACCCTCTTATAATTACTGTATTTACTTTTACTTCCAGTCCGGCATGTTCGGCTGCGTACATACCACTTACAACATTGTCAAGTCCTTGCACACCGGTAATTGCTTTGAACCTATCTTCTTTAAATGTGTCAAGACTGACATTTATGCTTTTAAGCCCTGCATCTCTCAGCTGCATCACTTTGTCTCTAAGAAGTAGGCCGTTCGTTGTCATACTGATCGACTTGATTCCGTCTAGGTGTGATAGCTTTCTAATTAGATCTTCTAATTTCGGTCTGACAAGTGGTTCGCCCCCTGTTATCCTTATCTTCTCGATACCCAATCTAACTAGAATATTAGCAAGTCTAACAATTTCATCATAGGATAAAATATCGTTTTGTTCAAACCACTCGTTATTATTAGTTGGCATACAATATACACATCGCATATTGCATCTGTCTGTAATCGAAATCCTTAACTTTATGGCATTTCTGGCGAAACTATCAATTAGTTTATTTTGTGAACGAACCATGATCAACTTTACGTCTTCAATTTATTTATCTACTTTGTGAGCTTTTTTATTTGTTCACGAAAATGATTTTTCCACTCAAGAGCTAGGTCATTCACCCTTATCGCACGTTGCATAGATTCAACATCCTTCTTATCCTTTACATACAATCGAACAATGTCTTTAACCGTGATATCATTTTCGTCTTTACTGATAAGTTCTATCGGATCCCCAGCTTCCACTTCGCCTTCCAATACTACCTTAAAGTAGATTCCAGGACGACCGCTAGTCAAAAATCGTCCAACTATATCCATGCGTCCAAATTTGACTCCTAACTTATAACATGGTGTTCGTGGTTGTGCCGCTACTACTTCGGCTGAACCAATACGAAAATGGTCGCCAATATTGACCATATCTTCGTTCAATCCTTCTGTAGTAAGATTTTCACCAAACATCCCCCAAGGAAGAGCCATATTAGGAAATTCTTGCTGCCAGTACAAGTAGTGCTCCTTGGGATATGCATATACCGCCTTATCTTCACCTCCATGTACGGTCAAATCAGCCTGTTTGTCTCCGTCGAGGTTCAGCTTTCGTAGCTTGACGCGTCCTTCTACTGGCTCCTTAAAAATTCCTGTCGTAACGATCCGATTTCCGAATAGCACCTCACGCGGAAGTCCCACATTGACAGAAATGATTTTCATTACTTGTTCACGAAGTTGCTTATAAGAAATAAGTCTAAGATATATGTTCTCCCGAAGGATAAACAAATTTCCATTATATGAGTAGTATCTATCTTTCCATATACAAGAAGTATAGTGTATATCATATAGCACTTTCATCCATTCATTCAGAGAGAGATGGCAGTGACAACAGTGGCCAATAAACCACCATTGTAATGTTCAATTCTCTTCTAAATTTCATTTCGAAGTATTGTTTGGTTCTGGTACTATCAAGTTATGAAGTATGTTTCCTGGTGGTCCTCTAAATGTTGTCCATGTTCCGTTAAATCCTCTTATTGTCGCTGTTCCGTTTGGTCCTATCACCATGTCCCACAATACAATAATTCCCTATCTCATTTAAGAGCTGGGACTGATATTTCTTCGGGTATTGCTGTCTTATTTCCTCCTGCAATTGGTAGTAGCAAACTAAATCCATCATTCTGAAAGATCTTTTTTCCTTCGTTAGAAAATAGAAATTTTACAAATTGTATTGCTCCTTCAGTATTTCTAACATTGTTTGGAATAGTAACATCAAATACTATTGGCTTACCAAAGTCTAAAGTTCCGTGTGGTTGTGTGCAACTGGCCTGCTTGTAATAACTTGCGAAGGCTGGATCTCCAAGGTTTACCTGCGGAGGGAGACTGATAAATGGGAATCCTCTCTCAATAGCTTCATGTTTGTATGCTGGTATTGCATCAGCTTCTCCTGTTTCCAACAATGTTAATAGAAGCTCTTCTGGACGCAATTGATCTTGGTTTCTTTCTCCCTTTAGTATTGAGGAGCT
>JASHSN010000438.1 GCA_030038695.1 Nitrososphaeraceae archaeon | reverse complement strand
TGGTGGATATTGTTGAGCCCTTTTCATGTCCTACATATGTTGCTTGTCTTACCATCTTTAATGTGTTATAATCGTAGGTGTATGATAGATAAATAGTATATATCAACGCAGTTTCCTTTCCTTTAGTCTTTCTTACTATTCTGCCTATTCTTTGTACAATTTGGTGTATGTTGGATGTTGATGCTAGTATTATTGCCACTCTAACCTCAGGCACATCATATCCTATTTCCAAAGTATGTACAGAAAGCAGAGGAAAGAATTCTTTTCCCCATTCTGATAGTATTTTTTGCCTTTCCTTTGATCGTGATTTGCTATTAATAAGCATCGATTTGATTCCTTTGCTTTCTAACAAATCTTTCAGCATTTGAATCGATTCTATAGTTTCACTAAATACCATGATCCTTTCAGAACGGTGTTTTGCTATGACATTTACTGCTGCTAATAATTTATTTGTAGCACAATTGATCAAATTCTTTCGCTCCTTAACATTTGCAAACCACGCTTTTGCAAGGGCAGCTGAACGCCCTCCTTTTCTTAATACGGAGGTTATTGATTTGGGATCAGAGGTGTGAAGATAACCAGAGATATTTCTGATTTTAGTAGAGCATTCGTCATAGATTTTTTTTTCATCAGCAGCTAGATCGACCTTTATTGGAATAACCACGGGTCGTGCTAATCTTTTGTCTTTTACAGCTTCTTTTATCATATATCTTTTCACTGGTGGCAGTAACGAGAGAATTGTCTTGTATCTAGGATTTTCGTCATCAATAGTTGCAGTTAATCCTAGTAATGGTTGTTTAGATTTCCTTTCCATTACAAAATTAAATACCCTACTCAAAGTCGTAGCAGTATCGCTTACTAAATGGACTTCATCAAATATGATCATCTTGGAGTTTTTAAAAAGATTAAGATTGCTAACTGCGCTCTGATACGTGCTTATTGTTATTTCATTCACTTCTTTACGCTCTCCAAAGTATGCGCCTATTCTCTCTGTAGGAACGCCATATCCTGTTAGTCTGTTGATATTTTGCTGTACTAAGATGATCCGTGGTACAAGAAACAGAATACTGAATGGATTAGTATCATCAGAAACATTGGCCTCTTCTAATGCTTCGCATGCTCTTCTCGCACATTCATATGCTATCTCTGTTTTACCAGTACCAGTGCTGTATATTATCAAACCTTTGTAGTCATTCATCACCCATGCATCAACTGCTGCAATCTGATCCTTAGTTAGCTTAAACGGAAATTTTAGCATGGAAATAGCAGAAATTCTTTTCGAGCGTGATGATTCGGAGGTCCTTGATATCGAATTCGCCATGTTTTAATGTCACCACAACATAAACAAGTCCTATTGAAAATATTATGAGTTGTATGTTCCCTACTACGAACCTCAGTTATGTGCCGATTTTCAAACCGATTTCCGTACGATTTTCAAACTTTTCAATAACTATTGCTGCCCTCCAGTTAAGCCTTCCATAGGCGTCTTTGTTACATATCACGATCCCATCATGCCTGGAATTTTAAGGGGAGTTCTATAATTCTTTGTAACAATTATTCCGTGATCCGCTGTGACAGTCACCGAATTAAGAGTGGAATTCTCTGGTGGCGAAAGCATAGCATTTTCACCAGGAGAGAGTGAAGTCAACTTATCAACTTTGCCTCCATAATTGACGACAATATTTGTCAAAGGAAGTTTGCCGATATTTGTAATCATCACTCTTGCAGTATTGAAAAGATACTGATTGTCCTTTATGGGATCTACACTAATAGCATAATCCTGTGTGGTTACTCCAAATACATAAAACAATAAGAATATTGCGATTGCGACGACCGCTCCTGCGCCTATTGCTGAGAATTGAAATATGCGCTTCATTACCTTATTTAGGATGAGACAATATTTTATGTTTTTGATTATTCATGCGTATATATTTATTTTTGACATAAATTGCATCAATTTTTTATATTTTATCCTAGACGGAGAATAAGAATAATACAGCCTCAGACTTGTCGTATGAAAACAGAAGACGAATCAAAATTATAACGATATTTTCTGCTATATCAAATAATAGCTAACATCTGAGATTATGATTGTAAGTATGTCCAGTATTATAGGATTTGGAATTTTTTCGAGAAATACAAGGAGATTCTTCTATAATGGAATTCTTAAATATTTTATTCTTCTCTCCTCTTCGTGAGCAAACAAAAACAACCTAATATTCTTGTCATCCGGGGCGATGACATTGGAATATCCAATCTCAGTTGTTATTCGCACGGACTGATGGGTTATCGAACACCCAATATTGACCGTATTGCAAAAGAAGGTGTGAAATTTGCCGAAACATTCAAGGAGTTTCCATCTATCCAGAAGCCAAACACCTTCACGATAGATGATGCTATACCGAAAATGTCGGAGGCTGGCGGCGGGAGCCATTAATAACAACATGCTAGGCACCACAGGAATCAATAAAAAAAGAAAAGCGCCTAACCACGAAAATATGGTGTTTATACATGCTGGAAGCTATATGATGGGATCCGATAAATTTTACCCGGAAGAAAAACCGGTACATAAAGTTACAGTGGGTGGTTTCTGGATGGATAAATGCACGGTGACCAATAAAGAGTTTAGTGAATTTGTATGTGCAACTGATTATGTGACGGTTGCAGAAAGGCCATTGAATCCTGCAGATTTTTCCACAGTCGCGGAAGAGGATCTTGTACCAGGCTCCATGGTTTTTGAAAAAGGGAGTGAGGCTGTCGATTTGAAAAACTATGCCAACTGGTGGAAATGGACGAAAGGCGCCACCTGGAAGCATCCGCAGGGACCTGGCAGCATCATTGTTGGATTGGATGATCATCCTGTTGTTCACATCGCTTATGAAGACGCAGAAGCGTATGTGGAATGGGCAGGAAAAGAATTGCCAACGGAAGCAGAATGGGAGTTTGCAGCAAGAGGTGGATTGGATGGAATGGATTTCACCTGGGGAAATGAAGATACACAGCTTACCAAACCAATGGCCAACACCTGGCAGGGAGAATTCCCTTATCAGAATTTATTAATAGATAAATATGAAGGAACCTCCCCTGTTGGTTCGTTTGATCCAAACGGCTTTGGTTTATTTGATATGGCGGGGAATGTTTGGGAATGGACATCTGACTGGTATGTCCTACATTTAGATGAAACTGCTAATAAGGTCAACAGTTGCTGCACGACTTCTATTAATCCAAAGGTAACATCGCCAGAATATAGCTATGATCCAAGGCAACCACAGTTTAGGATCCCAAGGAAAGTGGTGAAAGGCGGTTCTCATATATGTGCTCCGAATTATTGTTTACGATACAGGCCCGCGGCTCGACAACCACAGATGATCGATACAGGCATGAGTCATATAGGGTTCAGGTGTATTATCAGGGCTGCTTAATGATACCTCAGGTTAATTTTATTATGGTAATCTTCCGAATCGAGTAGGCGGCCCAAGACGCTTTACATTGAATGCTACTCTCTGAGATATAGAACGAAATGAACGGTTTAGGACTAAGCGACTAACACTCAATCGACAGTAATTGGGTGTCTTTTTTGGATTGGGCGCGATAAACCTCTAATATTCGATTGTCTTATTACAGTGCATGAACAAACTCATTTTTGAGGAGGTAAAAAAGCCCTTAATATTGAACGATATTTCGCCGAGGTGGGCTGCGCGCTTGGAAACAGGACAACAATTGCCCACCGTCTTATCTGTTACCTGGCTGAGATGGTATTTTGAACTCAAGCGTGCATCAAGATGTGTGGTAGGAGAGGCACATGGATATTCTTCGTCTTACATGTATTACTGCAGAGAATGCGACAAGATAGGCTGGAAATTTATGCTTTATTTTACTCTGCGTTCATACGCAAAACTGGACGAAACCAAACATATATTTGTCAAACACTGGAATAATGATCACATCTAGGATGTATTGAAAAGGACCTTTCGGACTGTTATAGTAGACTTGAATTTCATGATTCGGCGATCAAAAGATATACTATATTCATGGTCGTCCATTTTTGAGACGAAAATATTGGATATTTTGTAGAAATTTCATACTTCGCCACGTCAGACATGAGCGTATCTTTCCGCTGTTGTGTTGAGATGTAAAAAATAACCGTACTAGACAAGATTTTCAGATATTAGGTGCTCTAGATGACACATATTGTATAAGTACAAAGTATACTCTAATGCGAACGGGCATTTTATATCACAGTTATAAAGAATGCATAGTGTTTAAATAGTTTCAGTTTGAATCGAAGTTAAGTGAATTAGATGCCAGTCGCAATAATTCCGGATATTAGCGAACAACACTGTATCGGTTGTGCACTCTGTGTTGAGATTTGTACAGCTCTCGGTCCAGACGTATTGAGAGTGAAACCCGTGGAAGGATGGAAGAGAGGCAAA
>JASHSN010000437.1 GCA_030038695.1 Nitrososphaeraceae archaeon | reverse complement strand
TACAGATGTTGGTTTGAAATAATAAGAATTGCAACAAGGTTTGGATACGTAATCAAAGAGATTAGATCTTTTATACCTCTCGGATAGGATGCTACTAGACAAAAATTGCGTGAACTATAGTAGTGTTAAAAACTCGGTTATCAAACAAAGCTGTTCGTTCGGTCAGTCTACCACTTAGTATTCTCTCCCAGCCGGGCGCAAAGCACTTTATTTCTCCATAAATGTCCTATCACTTTATTCTTGTCTACACTCTGTAGTGATGATGCTTCAAGGCACTTGGAATTTCACTCAAACAGTAAAATTCCAGTCATCTAAACTCTTCTGTTCGTGTCCTTGCGCATGAAGCACAAACATTTTTTCAGACGCAAAATATTCACCGCATTGGTGGCATTTGTACATCTATTGTAAGAAAAATAAACTAAAAATAAAATAACATGAGCAATATAGTTGAGCAAAGCGTCATCACAAAGTTTCTCAAGCATTTGCTGCTCTGTCTCACATAGCGCAAAGAAAAAAAGTAGTAGGGAGATGCCCGTGCACTACAACAATTCTACACGGTAATTGGATTTGGTCTGTAGATTGGATAGGTCCAAGAATACAATCTACATGGGAGAGTAGTAAATATGTACTACGTGTGATATAACAGTCTAATGTCAAATGATAAGCAACAGCAACGGTCCTTGTTTCACAACCAGTAATTTGTTGTTGCTATCGCAATAGCTGGGATAGTACACCTGTATGTGCCATTTTCACATTCCAGGATATCTAAACTTTCTCCAATTACGGTATTTTTTTAGGAACTACAACTGCACAAATATTTTGGATATTGCAAATGATAAAGAGATGTGGAAGACCATGGCATTACATAGGAACTTCGAGTTTCATAATACTTTATGTAATAACTCGATTTCCTGGCAATGCTGTTACTGGAAGAGGTGGAGATATGTGGATGCGATAGATATGGTATGTGAATTATCACAAATCGCCAATATTGCCACAACAGCAATGGTATTGGCAAAGGAAAGAACCCTCAGAGTTGCTGAAAGAGAACAGCTAAGATAAATATGTAATTCCCTATTCCCTCTCTGGCGAGGCCGACGAATATACCTGTAAGATTTGTAAGCATTTTTCAACAGCACAATCCCTGGCAGCATACATAGAGGCAGAACAACCAAAGATATTTTAATGTAGTAATTAATTTGTTATCTAGTCCGGATAGCCTGAGTAAACCAGTCAGGCAGGATGTCGTTATTCTTCTCGACAAAGTATCCGAATGCTGAATCTAATACGTACGTCTTTGCCCAATCTTCCCTTGATCGTATGGATCTCCCATATCCTTGTATCAACTTTAATGCAGTTTGCCAATTATACCATTGTTCATGCGCCTTTCTTTTCGCATCTGTCCATCTGTCACTTTTATTAGGAAATGGTACTTTGGTTATAATTTGAAACCTTGAGAGGTCATCCTTTAGGTCAAGCCCCATATGTAATGATGGTGAAATTAAAACGGTTGGTTTAGTACTATTAACATGTTCTGCTATAACTTCGTCTCTTTGTATCTCTGGATCAGTGACTAATAGTCTACGTTTATTCATTTGTGAAATGTTTTCTTTGATAAAATTTAGTTGTTCGTATGATGTAGTATGAATTATTCCTTTATGATTTCTGTGTAAAGTCATCAGGTTGTCAATGGCCCTAGAAATTTTGGTTTTAACTTCCTGTAGTTTTAGGTTACTAAAATTTAGATATGCAATATTCATTGGGTATATAGATCTATTCTGCAACGGAAAATCCGAGCCCACCTGAATAAATCTTACTTGGTCATGTTCAAGACCTAGACTTCTGCAAAAAGTCTTGCTATCCAGAATTGTTGCACTCATCATTAAGGTCTTGGTACATTTTTCGAATACATCTTTCCAATATTGTGATGTATTAAGAGGTTTCAATTCAACCATGATAACTTCATAGTTTTCCTTTTTTATTTCAGATACAATCCAGTTCTTGGGGTCTGAAAGAATACTGTTTATCGTCCCTGTCAGTCTTTCTGTATCTCTTATTGCTTCAACTGCGAGTTCTTCACTAATGGAAGGAGATACTTTGAAGAAATGTGTATTATACTTTTCTGCGATTTCTTCGTCACTTTGGAATATCTCTGAAGCTCGTACTACCTTTTTCTTATTGGGGGAAGCTTTCCTGCTTACCCAATTATATTTGGCTTTTCGGAATATTGACAATGATTCGACCATTGAATTATTTCTTGTTAAAACAAGCATCCTTGTCTCAAGATGTATAAGAAAATCAATCCACTTTTCAAGGTCATCATAGCCATAATCGACCATCTTTAAGCTAGGAATATATTTTTTCCATCTTCTTTTTGAGATAGATAGCCCTCTAAACCTTACGATCTCTGTTTCTAATAGGTGCGCTTCATCTAATATCAATAGTTCTCTTGAAGGAAAAACCTTCTTGTTTTGCAAAAGCGCCAAAAAAATGGCATAATTTAATATAGAATGGCTTGAAGCTGATGCGATATTTGACTGATCAAAGTATTCACATGGCCTCCAAATCCTTAGTTCTTCTCTTAAATTCACTAAGTGTAACCATTGGGAATACTTTTCTCTATAATGAGTCTCGGTATTATAATCAATGGATACTTTTTCCTCAATTGTACCCTTATTGCTTATTTTATAATCTTTTGGAAATGTCCTATATTTACAACCGCGACCTTCGAAATCTTCGTTACTCATACATGGACCATACTCTACCGTTTTATGATAGCACTCATTTGCATGATTTGAAATACATGATCCACATCTGTAAGTGCCGTTCTTGATAAAATCTTCTTTTACCGCACAAACGAAATTGTTCTTTCCCTTTGCTACTTTGAGAAAAGGAAAATCCCTTGCATACTGGGTCTGTAAATCCTTAGTCGACGTACATATGTAACTTGTGCCCAAAGTCAGTGCAACAGCTATTGCTACAGGACTTTTGCCAAAACCTGTTGGGGCTTCTAATAATATGTATTTATAATCTGATGCCAACGCAGTAGCTATTTCATTTAAGACATAAACTTGTCTCTCGCGTTTACTTGGAAAAGGAAAATTCTTGATAAAATCATCAACCGTTTGTAGACTATCGCTCAATTCCGAGACACCTTATCTAGAATTTTAGTTAGCTTAGAACTAGCATTAATTCGATTTGAAACATGCTTATCTTCTCCATTCTCTGAATTTAAATCACTAAATCCAATCGGAAGGTAATCAACACGTGTTGCTGCACCTAGGACATATTTGATTTTGACATTTCCATTCCAATAAACAGGATTTATCCTGACGCAATGCGGAGTATTCATTGTCCTATTGTATAACTTCCGTATCATAATAGCTTCGTCAATCCATTCCAATAAAAACTGAATATAGCACAACACCATTTATGAAACTCAATACTACCGCTTGTGAATCCAGAGTCAAAATCCATCTTGCCTTTTAGATCTTGAAAAGCAATCCCAGCTATCTTCTCATTCATAGCTATGCCTATTTTGATCTTTTCATCTAGAACCAGTTTCAATTCAAGTTTGTCCCTCAGAAGCCTTTTGATTTGTTGGTGTAATAAGACTACTTCTTGGTATAATAATCTTAACAAATACATCGCGACTTCCGATTGCCTGATTTATAGATGGACCGCCATAAGCCAGACATACTCCGCAGAGTTAATAACCTGTTCAATGTGACGAAGAACATTACTAACATTTACTGAATACTCGTACAGATAACTCGCCGATCCTTTCTATAAATTCCTGAGGAAGAATTTTTATGTCATGTGAGAGAAAATAATCTCATTCTTAAAGAAAATCGGTATGAAGACAACAGAATTAACACCAGTCTCCCATAAGATGTAACGGTGTAGGGGCCGTCGGAATTCTCCTTTATTAATTTTGCATCAGTAAGCCGTCCTAAATGTCTGGACGTTTCTTGAATGGTAGCACTATTGTTTTCAGCTAGAGGGGTCAGTCGCAGATTTGCTTTTCTTGTTGCAAATAGTAGCCTCAACCTATCACTGCTAGCAATGTGTGAGAAGCTTAACCATCTCATTGGAATGCTCACTCAAAGACAGATCCTAGAAATTATAAGTAATGTTTAGTTTTAAACGTTCGTCCCATGCCTAGTTGCAGAGCTGCCTTCAAGTCTTAGAGAAGAGATTCTTCAAATATCCTAAAATCCTTTGCAGATGTAGAAAAAGATCGAACCTAGTCAAAACACACTTAGACCTGGATTCCATTATGCGGCGGAGTATATTTGCAGCAGTATTGCCAAAACTGAGAGCGTATATTCTATCTTTTAGGCTTTAATTGCCATAGATTCTGTGCTAGACCTAATTTTGGATTAAGACACATGATCATAATAATTTGTCATAGATAGGTTTTATTATTTTAGGTAGGTGGGTAGGGCTAGGAAGCTCGCATCGCACCATAGACGGACTTTTTGCAGCCTACTATCGAGCTGTTGACAAAGAGGACGGTGATTCTTTACGATGTCGTTGCAAATGAAATTTGACTTCTATCGATACAAACGCATTTTAACCCAAGATGTTCCCAAAGACGAATGGTAAGAATTACTGTTAGGACTTTATCACCTCTTGACGAAAATTTATGGTCGTTTCATGTACAGGTAACCGAAAGTGACGGTTCTAAAACTAACCATGGAGTAAGTATGGATAAAGAATATTATAAAAAAATTTCAACAGGAAATATAGGCCCAGAAGATTTTGTTATGAAATCTTTTGAATTTCTTTTGAAGAGAGAAGACAAACATTCTATACTGAAAGAGTTCAAGATCAAACAAATAAGCGAGTATTTTCCTGAATATGAAACAGAAATAATAAAGATGATACGTGAATAATGATATATCTAAATGCTACTCCATACTTGGCCAGTTGTCAGCTTCGCACTTAGAAATTTAGGAAAACAAGAAGATGCAGATCAATGTTTCGCGACAGCAAGAGAGCTCGGCTTTAACACGCAGCCGATCTTATTCATTTATACCCATCTAATGCTTTTTGCCATGCTTCATTGTCTAGTGTGTGTTGTAGCGCTCTCAACTCTTGTACTAAGTAATCTAATATTGAGCGCCTAGTTCCTATCTCTTTGTACAATTGCTGGACCAGTTGCTTGACAAAATCATGGTCACTCGAATCATTGCTTATGGTTATCTCAATCTTCATGTTTACCCCCTCCAGATAATTTAGTCATAAAGCGGCGTAAAAGCGTTATCTTGCTATCTAATTCATCCGTCCAAAGTAAGCCCAAAGACCTTAGAATATGGTCAAAGTTTAGGCAAGGTTTTCGCCCTCTATATGGAAGTTATCTTTGTTGAGCTTATGGATGTTGTTCATAGGTTGTACGCGACAGGAATAGAATTTAGTAACACTTACTGCTGGGTGGTACGATCTGCTGATGATATAATCAGAAGTTCGTGCTTATGCTGATTCGTTTCTACGGGAATCGTCTTACGTACGAATGACGTTTCAGTAAATTGGTTGGAATGTAACTGATGACGGCTCGCTACAACAGTATTACGATATATTTGCATTCTCCTAATTTCACATACGTACAAGTTGCAGTTAATTCGGTATTAGCACTATGATTAATTCGTCCCCAAACCGACACTGAAACGAAAGAAGGGATACCCGTTCGCATTAATAGTAAATTTGCAATCATACCTCCTACCAGTCGTATGCTTCAACCTGCTATGTACGGCCGGCGATCCCGTAATCACGAGTGAGGTTGAACTAATAAATATTACATCTTCATTTAGAGACTTTCAAAAATATCAGTGGGAATTATCCAAATGAGTTATTATATTAATCCCACAATGCATTTTTCAGCATAATGGAAGCTTGTTCAATTGCTCCCCGTGGTGCAGGATCACCAGCAATTACATTCAACATTACAAAGTCATGTATGGTCCCATGGTATCGAACTGCAGT
>JASHSN010000436.1 GCA_030038695.1 Nitrososphaeraceae archaeon | reverse complement strand
CAAATACTATGTAGAACCCCGAACAAAGGGCAAGCCATACCGTTTGAAACCAATAAAAAAAAGGGATTCCAAATAGTTCGGGTTCTATTTTATTATAAAGAGGCGTTGATAAGTTAATTACAGCTGGTATTAGAATCAAAAGAGTCAAGATAACAATTCGTGCAGGTTTCATTCCCTAAAATTCAAAAACAAAAATAATATTAGATTAGTCAAATTATCCCAGTAGATAAGCTAAGTCCGTTGGGATAGATTATGGTATAAACTTTGAGGTACTATGCCCAGGTGGTTACTCAATATCTTAAAAGATTACTTGCGTCACTCTACATTCATCTTCGTAAGACCGCTGATTATTTTAGAATGATCGGCCTCGACTTCTGTAGTAACATAAAGAAGATATTTATCTCCCAACGGCATTGTTATTCGTTTAATCTTCTCATACTCTGCGAGAACATATTTTCCTTTCCCGATCTTATTTGCAAGTTCACTCCTTACTCTCCAAGCATTTAGGGCTAGTTCGAGTGACTTCTGGCTCTCTTCCGGACTGAGTAAATTCTTTACTCCTTCACGATGTTGAGAGTACATAACTCTACCGTTTAGGCCGCATATTGTCACAAATCTAATCTTCGGATCTAAGCTTATAATGTCCCTGTAGATTTTTCCGTAATCAGTCATTATAGTATGGATGGAACTATTACGTTTATAATAAATGCTTCCTAGAGAACTACTAGCAACGAGAACGCCACTACTTCATAGAAACCTAATGATCATAGATGAAGCGCACCTATTAGAGTCAGAGACTGTAAGGTTTAGGGGAATGTCCATCTCACTGGTAGCCATCTAACTGGCTGTAGAGGCACGTTCATCACTATTTATTTCAACCACATTAGGTCACATCCGGAGATATAGGGAACACACGGGATTCCTATCAGTCTACAGAAGGGTTAAGGAGATATAGGCAATAAAAGTGGTCTTGATAGAACCTGGAGTTATCAGAACAAACATAATTAACAGCATGGTTACTGCCAAGAAATCTCAAGACCTAAATTCTCCATATTCACAACTTATGCAAGGTGGTTAGAACTCTTGAACATATGACGGAGAACGGATCATCCGCCGATGTTGTAACAAAAGTAGTGCTTGAAGCTGTTACAGCAGAAAAGCCTAGTCTAAGATATCTAGCTGGAAAAGATATAGAATCTTGGATGGAAGCTAAAAGAAGCATGTTTGATGAAGAGTTTTATAAAAAGATGAAGTAAAATCTGAAGTAGTTATTTTCATCTTTCTAGAATATTAGTAGCACGGCGAAATAGACGAAGCGCTTCAAGTTCTTAGACAGGTAGGGCTAATCATCTATCTATTCTTAGTGTATAGATGGTCGGCCTTAAACGATTACAGTTGATAAAGACAGAATAAAAACTACTACAACAGATCTGTTTACTCCGATAAATGCAGAAAACCTGCGTAAGGCACCCAAGACGCTGAAATCTGGTAATACGATTGCGAAAATTGTTTTATCTGATTTTGAGGAATGATTTTAAGTTCGTAACATATGTACGTTATCTACATCCACAATTGCTTCTGTTGCAGAAATACATCCATCAAAAAAGGAGATGATTCCAGGTATGATTAGTATACAGGATAAGTCCGGTATTATTCGTTAGCAAATGATACATCTATAAAATCTGCGAAACAGATAAAATTATCTCTCTAGCGATGACCCAAGTGATAACTGCATGTATGATCGGAATTAGTTTGTTGAAAGACATGTAAAAGCCTATTCCGAATTCTCTATGGTTAGCTGACCCCTTATTGTGCATGACCTAGAAGGTCTACAACAAACTAGATCGGAATCTAATCATAAGGTAGTAGATCAAAAATATGGCAGTATGTATGGACAGTAGTAATGTGGAAAATATTTTAATCTTATATTCCTATTTTATTGCCCCGCCACAGTTACAATACTTTGGAAAGGTAACGGTACAGCCCTCTCTGTCATGCATTGCTAAAAGATGACCACAAGCTTTGCAGTGTCTATCGTCTTGCATTTCCATCCATCCTTTCTTCCCTAATGTTATCTAAAAGATTCTCCTAGTTATTTATAAGTGACGATACTAATAAATAGGACTCCGTATTTGTGACCTAAGATCCCTACGTACCAATGTCTGCCCGGACAGAGGCAGCAACAATAGATAAAGTATAAAAGCAATTATGAGTGTTAGGAAATAATATGCAATTAAACAGGGCGTCAATGACTGTTGTCTTAGTTGCTTTTGTATGCCTTGTCACATCTATTACAGTTGTTAATTACGGGCCTAACCAGATAATACAAGGAGCATTTGCAAATGCTGTAGCAAACACAACGACCATTCCACCATCCTCTAACAACATCACTCTAGGGAGTCCTCGGCTCAATTACATAGAGTATGATAATGGAACAGAGGGAAGCTTCAGACCGGCAATCGTTAATGGAACACATGGAATACAAATATCTTTCACAGGTCATGGAATTTTGAATGGCATCAATATTACTGACAATGGAAAAGGGTTTATAACCAATACTACTGGTGGAGCGGTTTATACTACTGTGCGTGGGATGGTAGTATCTGGAACTGGTGGTACTGCTGGAACAGCAAGTCATGTTGATCAAGGAATAGGACATTACGGTGCAGAGGGAAATCTAAGGGATAGTGGCACTACTATCATCACCAAGGCAACCGGAAACCTGGCGTTCATAAGAAATATGGTAGGTATATACAAGGATGAAATAGATAAAGCTGGAAACGCTATAACCAAGATCTGGTTTTGGAAGTAAGACGTAAGATATACTTATAAGAATAATCCATCAGAAGTAAGTGTATACAACATTAGTGCTTACTATAATGTTTGCGGTATAGCAATATCAATCGGCAGGCATTGTCATTAGCACGTCGTCATATGAAAAATAATTAATGTGAATAAGTGAAAGTCTCCATTGAAAAATAATTATTATGATAAAATTGTTCTCACAGATTTTCGATAACTCTTAAATTTAATTGCGTCTGAACCGGTAA
>JASHSN010000435.1 GCA_030038695.1 Nitrososphaeraceae archaeon | reverse complement strand
TAGTCGAGCAGATAGCGAAGGACAGGGTTTGAAGAAGCTCGACCTGGGTCTCTGGGTTAGGCGGCTCGTGTGGACACGTCCAGAATTCTTGCGAGATTTTTGTCGTTGGATGTGAAGTTCACCCAGTAACACCGATAGTATTCGCGCCGTTTTAACCGGTGAATGAATCGTGCTTCGACGCCCTTTGTTGCTCTCTAATATCTCAATGGTCTTCAATAGAAGCTAGCCAGTGCTTTAAATCATTGAACACTAACGGCATGTTAAGTTTAGCTAATATGCCATCACAACGTTTGTAAGCATAAAAGCCCATCCTTTAGAAGAATCACCTCAGCTTTAGCCCGAAAAGTGGAAATTCTCAGCAGCGATGAGTAGCGGACATGGGTCCGCCTACGACGAATTATGCATAAGGCTAGCAGCCTCATATAGATAGACATCCCCTGGGTTCAGTGTTTTCTCATATAGGCTCTGAACATATGTTTACAGAGTGTTAAAACTTAATGAGTTGTCGTCAGAAAAAACTGACATCTCAGTTGATTATTCCTGTTCTATAAAACTCTTTCATTTCTTTAAATACTAATCAAGAAGATTCTGAGAGATTTTTCCCAGCCAAGCTATTCTCAAGAATTTCAACTTTTCGATTATGATAATCTGCGCCTTGATTGTCCGCCGCCCGCAAGCACTTTTATAGGCTATAGGTAAAAAAAAGCACTTTATAACGCTACAAAGTAGTTTATAACATAATTATCATATTGTGATAATCAAAATCGCATTTTTTTAAGAATATCAATAGCCGGCGTGGGAGAGGGATCCACATTTCTCGATATTGCCATGTAAATAGTGGCATAATCCAGAATGTAGATCGAAGCCAAGATTGCATTTATCAAACTCTCCTCACTTGATATTAGTTCCATTACCGGCTGTCCTATCTCGTTAAAAAAACGCTTGACCTCATTAAAACGCTCATTAACGAGCGAAGAATCTTTCACCCACCTGAGTAGCAAGACTTTGCTAGGAGACGTACCATCATTGAATGTAAAAGGTACTATTTCATTATGAGATGCTTCCAAGATAGATTCTCTAACACAGTGTACCTTCGCATTCTCATTGAGTGAGTTTTTGAATCTCGTTCCTGCAGAGAGAAGATAAGGCGATGTAAAACAAAATACGTTGCTATTATCGAAAAAACTTGCTATTCTCTTGGCAACATTACACTGGTACGCAACTGTTACAGATATACTCTTGAAAACCCTTGACAAGTTATTATGAATGAGAAGAATCTCTTCTTCAATAGATTCTCTTAGTAGAGGCCTTATAAGTCGGAGTGATGGCATTAAGAGAAACGGAAGTGAAGCACGAGGAAGAGATAAATTTGGAATAGTGATGTGTTTGTGACCTATACGATTGGCCTCCTCTTGTAATTTCCCCCCAGATGAAATACAAATGACTTCGGCTTCTCTCGCTGTTGCTTCTTGCATATTCAGGATAGTTTCTCTTGTGTTTCCTGAGATACTATTTACAATTACCAAAGAACGTTCGTTAACATTGTATGGCATCTTGTGACCTCTAATAACGGTGACCGGGATGGTGCTAGAGGAACAAAGTAAATCCTGCAAAATATCGCAACTTGTAGCGGAGCCTCCCATACCGCACAGAACAACAGAATTATAGAAATCTGGCAGTTGATTTAGTTCACAAGAGAATTTTGCTGCGTCTTTAAAGAATCTAGGCCATTCTTCATAAACAAGACACAGACGTTGTTGATCGATATCTAAAATATCGGAATCAGTCAATAGCATACAAGTTGCCTCCTTAAACGATCCACGTAACCGTTTCCAGGATTTGGACTAGATGGAGATTCGTAAGCTAACATATATATTATTCATGAGGTTGAAGCTTTCTTAGTATATAAACATAATGGGATATGATTAATAATTTTTTACCAGACTGTTTGTACCGTATATGGAATTAGCGAAAAAAGAAATCGTTACATTGGTCTAAACAAAACCTAATTTTATCTAAACTCCAGGCTAGGCATTCACCCATCTAAACACGGCATTGCGTGCTTTCACCTAGTACAAATTTCAAGCCAGAAGGATACATTGTCTCACTTGATTCTATACGAGATCGCTTTCCAATTATACTGTCGATGATCCTTTTCTTACAATTCAGAAACACGTCCTGCATTATTATGCTACCCTCTACTTCTCCAGATAAAATTTTAACATTGTCACCAATCGAGGTATAAGGTCCAAGATAAACGTCTGGTCCAATTTCACAATTTTCACCTATGATTACTGGACCCTTGATTGTTGTACCGCGTCTTATTAGTGTGTCTTTCCCGACCGATACCTTTCCTGTAATCCGACAAGCCTCACCAATATTTCCCTCTAACTTTGACTGCAGATCATCTAATATCAGTTGGTTTGCCTCCAAAAGATCGTCAGGTTTACCAGTATCCTTCCACCAGCCATCTATACGCTGTACGCTTATTCTTTTTCCAGTTTCAAGTAGAAATTGGATCGCATCAGTTATTTCTAATTCGTTTCTCCATGATGGCTTTATCTTTCGCGCGGCTTCAAAGATTGAATCGTTGAAGAGATACGCACCAGCAAGAGCCAGATTACTTTTTGCTTGCGAAGGTTTTTCGACTAGCCTCGATACCAGACCCTTTGAATCTAGCTCAACTATTCCATATCGACCCGGGTCATTTACTGGTGTAACACAAATTACACAATCACTACCATTATTAAAATAAGAATTTATCAGAGGCCTTACCCCTTGTTTTAACAGGTTATCTCCAAGGTACATGACAAAGGCATCTCCTTTAAGAAAATCCTCTGCTACCAATACGGCATGTGCTAATCCCTTTGGATCTCCTTGATAAAGATAGGTTATCTCGGCTCCAAATTTGGAACCGTCTCCAATTGTCTCTTTCACTCCTTCATTAATAGGTCCTAGGATGATTGCTATTTTTTTAATGCCGGCTTTATACAGATGGCCAAGTCCATACAGTATCATTGGCTTATTTGCTATTGGAATCATGTGTTTGTTACCAGTAAACGTAAGCGGTCTTAGGCGAGTTCCATGACCCCCGGCGAGGATGAGACCCTTCACAGTAAACGAAAGTTCTGACAGAGTGTAAGAAAAACATTTCCATTTCATATAGGAAATTGCTTTTGGCTGAAAATCTCACTCTAGCTTGATTGACTTTTTCTTCCTGTCTTCAAACTCGGCTTCATGGTGCTAGTCATTTAAAGTCTTCTATAGTTCAATTCAGCTACTGCTACCTGTAAGACGACAGTCTGTATAAATCAAAACTTTGAACAATCTTAAAATTCTACTTAAATCATAGAATTGTATTTCTTAGCGATACTTCTGATATCAACTTGTAGTTGGCTATAAGATGTTTATACCATTCTACTGTCTTTGTTAATGGTGATTCGTATAGTTTTTTTGT